>DATEGN010000429.1:0-9737 GCA_035280125.1 Gemmatimonadaceae bacterium
CACTCTGGGCCGACAACATTTTGACGATTGCCGCGGCCGTCGCATACAACTTCTTCTTTTCCATTTTCCCGCTGCTGCTCTTCGCGGCGCCATTGCTCGGCCTCGTCGGCAACAAGGAGGTGTTGTTCGGCTGGATCCTCGAGCAGTTGTCGGCGACCGTGCCACCGGCGGCGTTCACAATGCTCGCGAGCGTTGCTCGTGACGTCGTGTTCGCGCCGAATGCACCAGGACTCGTATCGATCGGTGCCGTGCTCACGGCGTACTCAGCGTCGAACATCTTCGGATCGTTGATGGGAGCGCTGAACATCGCTTACCACGTCAAAAACGATCGACGACCATGGTGGAAGCAACGGCTGATTCAGCTCGGGATGGTTGTCATCGCCGGTGGATTGCTGGCGATAGCGGCTGTCGTGATGATGGCCGGGCCGAACATCGTCCGTACCATCGCGCGGATCACGCACATCGGTGGCCTAACGAAATGGGGCTGGATGATTCTCCAGTATCCGCTCGCGTTCGCGTTTCTCGTGATCGCGTTCTGGCTGATTTATTACATCCTTCCGGACTTTCCACAGCACAAGAAACAGATCCTCGTTGGCGCGACGATCGCGGCCGCCCTCTGGGTCATCGCGACCACTCTCTTCCGGCTGTACGTCATCAATTTCACGACTTTTAACAAGGCGTACGGTACCATCGGAGGCGTGTTGCTCTTGCTGACGTGGATGTACTACTCGATGGCGGTCGTCCTGGCCGGTGGCGAGCTCAATGCGGCCCTCGCGAAGGGCACTGCCGAGGTGGCGCCGCAGCCCAAGACCGAGTACGACAAGCAAGTGGCCGCCGCGCAGAGCGAACGCGCCGCGCAGGATCGGCACGAGGAACGAAAGAAGGAGCAGGACGAGGTCCACTCGGCGGCGAAGCGGGAGAAGCTGGCCAAGGAGTAAATGTTCCTAGGCAGCGCTCCCGATATCGCTCAGGGGCCCGACCTCGACATGAGCAATCTCCGATCGGTTTTCCAGCCATGCGCAGACCGCTTCACGATCGGCCTCGGTTGCCTGCATGCTCTCGCCCGAGACGAGCAGCGTGGGCATCTCGCCGGACGCAACGAGCGCTTGTGTCGCGAGGAATTCCGTCAGTTGCCGCGCCAACTCGTCGACGTGGACACCGGCACGCGCGCGAACGTGGATGAGAAAACCGAACACTGGACAAGCAGGTGACATCGGATGCTCAGGGACAGCGCTGACGATCGGTCGCCGTCAGGGCGTGCCGCGCCGGTTCACCGAGGATATAGCCACCACGCGCCGTTGGTCCAGTCTCACTTCTGCCGGCGGCGCGACGCTTTGAGCGGTATTCCCGCCTCGTCGCAAAGGCGGCGCTTTTCCTCGTCCGTCGCGCTGTTGTACTTCCTGCCCTGAAGACCCATCGCCAGCGCGTACAGGAAATTCCGATTCACTGCGCGTCCGAAACGAAACGCAACGCGTCCATACGCCTCGGCAGCTCCGACGCGTCGCAGGTCCGACGTCGTATCGATGCCGACCGCATGGAGCCAGGCGATGCTCACGTGGCCGACGTCGGGTAACGATGCGAGATCGTCGGTGATGGCTGGGACGAGGCGCCGTCGTTGGGTGCGAGCCATAAGTGATGGGTTCCAATCCCGAGTTTAGCAGGATGAAACGTGAACTTCCATCGGGCGCTCGATGGGTGCCAGACGGCCTAACATGTCCGTCGTACGACATTCACGTTAGGACTTGCCAATCTGCCTAGCGTGAAACGGAGCCCGCGCACATGATCACTGGCGTCATGGCCGCCGCGGGCCGCAAAAGCCGTGTGACTTGCAAGCAGCTCATGGTGTTAACACGGCATCCCTGGTTAGGTACGGTTGTTCGCTACGACCACCCGTCCGAGGAGGACACGTGCGACGATTCACGCTCGCGGTCAGCGTGCTGGCGCTCATTGTCGGCACCCGAACCGCATCTGCTCAACGACGCCTAACGGGCACTGTGACGGAGGCCGGCACGGGACAACCCGTCGATGCTGCCACGATCACTATTGCCGGCACGACGATCGGCGTGCATACCGGTGACGACGGCCGCTTCGCGGTCACGATCCCCAGCGGCGCACAGACCGTTCGTGTGCGTCGCATCGGCTATCGCCTGCAGGATGTTCCGGTCGGCGCCGACCAGAGCGACATTCGTGTCGCCCTCGTGCGCGACGTGCTCCAGCTCGAGGCAGAGATCATCACCGGAGCCGTGACGAGTGTCGCGCGGGCGAATGCCGCGAACGACGTCGCGCAGGTGAGTGCCGACCAGCTGCTTCGCGCACCGACGCCGACGCTCGAAAACGCGCTGCAGGCGAAAATCGCCGGTGCCACCGTGACGACGAATTCCGGTGCGCCCGGCGGAGGCGCGCAGTTTCGCATCCGCGGTGCCAGCTCGATACTCGGCAATTCGGATCCGCTCATCATTGTCGACGGCGTGATCGTGAGCAATCAGGTGATCGAGCCGGGAACAAACTCCGTTCTTCAGGCAATTCGCAACACGTCCGAGGCGACGGACCAGGACAACGGCACGAATCGCCTCGCGGATCTCAATCCGAACGACATCGAGAACATCGAGATTCTCAAAGGCGCATCGGCGGCGTCGATCTACGGCTCGCGTGCGTCGAATGGTGTCGTCGTGATTACCACAAAACGCGGTACGTCGGGCGCGCCCAGCTTCTCGCTCACGCAGCGCGTTGGCACATTCGCTCTCTCGAACAAACTCGGCGAGCGCCACTATACACTGGCCGAAGCGCTGACCGCTGGTCAAGCGAATGGCATGAGCGCCGCCGATGTCCAGGCGAACTACTCGCGCTGCAACGGCTACTGCGACTTCGAGCAAGAGCTGTACGGCAATCACAATCTGTCGTACGAGACGTCGCTCAGCTCACGTGGTGGCAACCAGACCGTCCAGTACTTCACCTCGGGGCTCATCAAGCGCGACAACGGCATCGCGCCCAACTCGGGATACGACAAGCAGTCGGCGCTACTCAACGTCAACACCAACCTGACCCCACGTTGGACGGCGTCCGTGAAGATGAACGTCATTCATAGCCGAGCGCAGCGCTCGCTCAGCAACAACGACAACGTCAACGTCACGCCGTACTTCGTGATCGGCTTCACGCCGAGCTTTTTCGATATCCGGCCGCAGAATGGGATCTATCCGAACAACCCATTCACGTCGAGCAATCCGCTGCAGACACTCGATCTCATCAAGTCGCCCGAAGACGTTTGGCGCGAGATCTCCTCGGTACGCACGGACTATTCGCTCCTGAGCACCGATCGGCAGCAGCTCGTTGCCAACGTCACAGCCGGCATCGATCACTTCGATCAGACCTACAGCCTCAACTCGCCACGCATCCTCCAGTACGAGCCCAATGACGCGCTCCCCGGTACACTCACGTATCTCACCGGCACGAGTGTTTTCGGCAACGGTGGTCTCTCGCTGAGCCACACCTATCGTCCAACCGGGATGAGCTTCACGACGTCCGCTGGATTCCAGCACGAGTATCGCTCGCTCCGCGTCGCCAACATCATCACGAAAGACGTTGTCAGTGGACAGCAAAACGTCGAACGCGGCGCCTCGAAGGACATTTTCGACACACTGGCGGTTCAGGTCGACCAGGCTCTGTACGCGCAAGAAGAATGGCTCGGTCTCAATGAGCATTTACTCCTCACCGCTGCGGTCCGCGGACAGCGGAGCACGGTCAACGGCAACGAGCACACGTTCTATCTCTTTCCGAAGGCGGCGGCATCGTATCGACTCACGGCCCTGCCGTGGCACACGGACGAGGTGAAGTTCCGTCTCGCCTACGGTGCCGCTGGCAATCCACCGCTCATGGATTCGCCCTTCACGCCGATGACTGGAACCGTGTACTCGGGAGAGAACGGATTACAGGTCGGTCCGCGCCGTGGCAATTCCGACATCAAACCAGAGCGGCAGACGGAGCTCGAAGGCGGCGTCGATGTCACGTTGCTCAACTCGCGCGGCTCGCTGTCGCTCACCGGATATCGGCGTACGATCACTGACTTGCTGCTGCGAGTGAACGACGCGCCTTCGAAGGGGTTTGTACAGCGTGATATCAATGGCGGCGAGATGCGCAATACTGGCATCGAGATCGCCGCCGGCGCCACGCCGATTCAGACCAGGGCGCTCACGCTCGTCTCGCATCTGACCTTCGCGCGCAACGTCGGCACGATCGTCTCACTGCCCGATCTCATTGGCCGCATCGCGTGCGTCGCACCCGACGGACAATCGCTCGAGACTGATACCTCGAAATGTCCGCGCGGATTCCAGACGGGCGGCTTCGACGCATCCTTCGGAGTGGGCCGCATCGAGGAGGGCGCGTCACCGACGCAAATCGTCGCCAATGACACCCTGAAAGACGGCACGAGCATCATCCGCAAGTGGGGGGACACCGAGCCTGATTTTTCCATTGGCTTTGCCAACGACGTCACGTTCGGCAACTTTCGCGTTTCTGGTCTTCTCGACTGGCGTCATGGTTTCAAAGTCGTCAATCTGACGCAGCTCATCTGGGACGCAGGCGGCAACTGGAAGGACCCCGCGGCCTCGAACGAGCGGCTCACCGCGCTCGGCGCCACCGCGCCGTACGTGCAGAGCGCGTCGTTCCTCAAGCTCCGCGAGCTCAGCCTTGCGTACGTGTTACCGCAGTCCTGGGCAACGCGAGTATTTGGCGCTCGCGCGAATGGCGCCTCGGTGGAGCTGAGCGGCCGTAACCTCCTGACCTGGACCAAGTACGAGGGGCTCGACCCGGAAGTGAGCAACTTTGGAAATCAGAATGTCGCGCGCAATCAGGACGTCGCGCCATTCCCGCCGTCGCGCAGCTTCTTCTTGACTCTCAACGTCAACTTCTAAGCGAGGATCCCATGATGACCACGAAGATCCGCCTCCTCGCTGCAGCGGGGTTGGCCCTGGCGGTTGCCTGCACCGAGCCGATCGTTCCGAATCTCAACAATCCGACGGAAGAGGAGCTCGCAACTATCACGGATCGCGGCCAGATCCAGTCGCTCGCGACGGGACTCCTCGACAGTGATCGACAGACGCAGTTCAACTACGTGTTTTTCCCCGAGATGATCGCACGGGACATTCTCCGCCTCGATGGCTCCGATCCTCGCTACATCCAGGGACTGCTCGGTGCGCCGAACGAGGTATCGCCGAGTGGATTTCTCGGGTCGGGGGTGTGGGCCGGACCGTATGCAACAATTCGTGGCGCCAACCTGTTCATCAACTCCATCACCAAGGCGGGAACGGTCGCGCCGACGCCACTCACCGATAAGGAGCGGAGCGCGGCGCGAGGGTTTGCGCAAACGCTCAAGGCGCTGGAGTATCTTCGATTGATCGAGCTGCGCGACGACAATGGCATTCCGATGACGATCGGCGGCGACGCGCTCGCCCCGATCCGCTGCAAACCCGTCGTCTTTGCGAACATCAGTGCCTTGCTCGACTCCGCGATGACCGAGCTACAAGCCGCTGGCAACACGCCGGTGCCGTTCTCGATGCCGGCCGGCTGGGCCGCATTCTCCGCCGCCGACGCAAGTGGGCATACTGATCTTGCCGGCTTTGCCGAGGCACTCAAGGCGAAAGTCGAGATGTATCGTGGATTCATCCCTCTGAATACTGCTGGTCCGACTGGCACTCCCAGCGCCTCGAACCTGAACGCCGCGCTCACCGCGCTCGACGCGTCGTTCTACAATCCGGTTGCCACGCGTGCCGGGCTCGACGTAGGCATCTTCCATACATACACAACCGGCGCCGGCGAGACCGTCAATCCATTTTCGGATCGCAGTGTGAACTACGCGAACATGAAGGTCATCACGGATGGTGCCGAGGCCGGCGACCTTCGTGTTCAGGCAAAGGTCGACACGTCATCGAGCATTGCGCTGAAGACGCTGCAGGACGACTCGTCGCGATATCTCCTGAAGGCGCCTTCCCTCCCGACCGATCCCATCGCGATCATGCGCAACGAAGAGCTCGTGCTGATTCGCGCCCAGGTGCTCTGGGGCCTCAATCGAGACGCCGAGGCGGTGGCCATGATCAACCTCGTTCGGCAGGCTGCGGGACTGCCTCAGAAAGCGCTGACGGACTTCGCAACCCACGGCGACCTGCTGCGGGGCATCCTCAAGGAGAAGCGGTATTCGCTGCTCTTCGAGAGCGCGTCACGCTGGGTGGATTATCGGATGTTCGGGATTCTGAAGGAGCTCGGCGTCGAGGTCGGGAACGACCCGATACCGCGGCTCCCTATTCCGCAGACCGAAGCTGATGCACGGAGTGGCAACATCAGCTGCTCGTAGGTCCTGATAGGAAACGGGGACGGGAAGTCGGGAATCGGCAAGCGGCTCTCGTTCCCCGTTCCCCGTCCCCTGTCCCCGTTCCCCGTCTACGGCACTCGCACACGCTCCAGAACAAACCGAATGGCATCGATCACGAGCTGCGGCTCCTCGTGCTGCGTGTCGTGCCCGCTGTGCGTTGTCTCGAGATGAACGCCGTTGCTCGATCGCTGAAACCACTCGTCGTGCAATGCGCGCCAGACCACATGACCTTCCGGGCGTCCGTTCACGTACAGCGCCTTCGGGTCAGACTTCATGCTGGTGATGACAGCGATCGGTATGTCCGGGAGCGGCCGCATGCCCTCGACGGCGCCCGCCGCTTGAATCCGCACTGTTTCACGAGTCTCGGCAGCCTGTGGGCCTTCGGGCATCGTCTTCAGTACGGAATCGTAGAATCGGCGAAAGCCGCCGGGGTAGGTGGTGTCGATCATTCCCCAGCGCTTGACCTGCTGCTCGTGCGTGCCTTCGACGAGCACCAGCCCAGCAACATCCTTTGGATAGAGCGACGTGTAGAGCCTAACGAGAATGCTGCCATAGGATCGCCCCACGAGCACGTAGGGCGTTGGAAGCCTGAGCCGCGTGAGCAGCTCGTGCAGCTCGGTCACTTCCTGTCGCACCGAGCGTCCCGCGGGACTGACCTCGGAGCGCCCGAATCCAGCGCGCGAGTACGCAATCACCGTCGCGCTTTTCGCAATCGTCGGCAATATCGGTGACCACGTGTCGAGCGAGTCGCCGAGTCCGGCCTCGAAGACGACGATGGGACTTCCTGCGCCCGTGCGCACGACGTCCAGTTGGTAGCCGCCGATGTCGACGAGTTGATGTGTCTGCGCCGTTGCGAGCATCGGCGCGAGAATCGACAGCCACGCAACGGCTAAGATTTTCGCTCGCCTATGCATTCGATGAGACCTCCGGTTCGCGCACGAGTACGCGCACTTCGCCAAGATATGCGCTCCCGACGACGCGAACCGCCGGAGCAGCAGCTTCGGCAGTCGTCGGCTCGTGCGCCTGATTGATCGCGTTGCCCATGAATGCGAACACGTCGAAGATCACCTTCACGCCGGGCGGCACGATCAGCGTGACCCGGGCTCCATACGCTCGCACATCGAGAGTGAACCCCTCGGGAATTGTATTTCCGCGGAGATCAACCTTCACCTCGCCAAGAAAGGCGCGCACCCGCAGGAGCTGCGGGACGAGCCACTGGCCAACGCGTCGCACTTCGCCCATCATCGCGAGAATGCGTCGCTCTGGCGGTATTTCGGTGAGCGCGCTTCCCACTGCTCGGTTCAGCGATTGGCGCGCCGGGGTTCCTTCAGGTTGCATACGTAGGAAGTTCGTTAGGCCGGCAATTTCCTACCAGAGGCCTGGGACGAGCCGTCGCGTTCGGGCCATGTACGCTACGTATGGCGCGCCGATTCGTTCCGTCAGCGCGCGTTCCTCGACTCGGATTCGGTAGACGAACAGCGGCGGTGCTCCGAGCACCGCGATCGCGAGCGCGCCCCAATTCGTGAAGCTGAGCGCGAACCCGAGATGCAGCAGCAGCGCAGCCGCGTACGACGGGTGCCTCAGGACGCGATAGGCGCCACGATCGATCACTGGCTGATCGGGGCGAACCGTGACCGCGCCTCGAAAGTCAGCGCCGAGCATGCGAAAGCAGTGTCGACGGAGCAGGCTCGACCCGATCAGGATCAAGAGGCCGGCGATGTAGACCTCCACGCGATATTTACCGATCGCAAGGCGCGGGACGTATATCGCGACGATCACGGCGAGCCCCATCACGATCCGCTGGCCCATGACGAGCGGCGCAAACGAAGGATCATGCGTCGCGGTGTCGGCAGCGCGTTGCGATCGGCTGGCCTCGCGCAGAATACGGAATTCGGGCCAGAAGCCCCACAGGAAAACGAGCCAAAAGGCGACCCCGCGGGGCCAGGTGAATGGGAGGGGCATTAGCATATGCTCAACGAACGATTGTCGCCAAGGAGAGGCAGACCTGGGAAGCGCGCGGCTTCGAGGGCGCCGAAAGGTAGGTCTTTTCGCACGGCTTGACGAGAAAGATCTTCGGTTGTGGATAGATTTGTCGGGAGGGCCTGGATGCCTGTTGTGAATCGCAAGCACGTCGGTTCCTGCTTCAATGCGCGTCGACGCTTTCCATAAACCAAGGACGATTGGCGTGATTCGACGCATTCATGCAATGCGCAATTCCTTGCCTGATCAGGCGCAATCTTCGTGGTGCCGGTAGTGGCGACTCGACTCGACCCGGTGAACACGAATCGCCGCGCGCTGTTCGCCGTCGCCTGCGTCAGCCTGTTCACCTTCGGCATTGTCCTCACGACGCTCGGAGCATTGCTGCCATCGATCATCGATCGATTCGGGATCGACAAGGCGGCCGCGGGCTCCCTCTTTCTGCTCAACACGTTCGGGATCGTCATCGGATCGGTGGTCTTCGGGCCGATCGCCGATCGGAACGGCTACAAGGAAATGCTCGTCGGCGCGACGGCGCTCATCATCGTTGGTTTGGAGGCAATCGCCTTCGCACCGTCAATGACCGTGCTGCGCGGGGCCGTGTTGCTCACCGGGTTTGGCGGCGGCATCATCAACGGCGGCGCCAACGCGCTTGTCGCCGACATCAGCGTCGACGGACGCACCGCCGGATTGAGCAAGCTCCATGTGTTCTTCGGCGCCGGAGCCGTCGGTGTGCCGTTCGCGTTAGGCATTCTCCTCGGCAAATTTACCTATTCGGTGCTGATCGCCGTGGTCGGCGCATTGTGTGTGATCCCGCTCGTGATCACCGCCGTGCCGCGCTTTCCCGTACCGAAGCAGGCGCAAGGCTTCCCGATTGCGACGGCAAGGGCACTGTTGCGCGATCCGGTGCTCCTCACGTTCAGCGTCATGCTCTTCCTCGAGAGCGGGATGGAGATCACGGTCGGCGGCTGGACCGCGACCTTTTTCAAGGAGGAGCTCCTCATCACCGATCAGCGCGCGCTGATCTATCTCTCGCTCTATTGGTTCGGGCTCATGGTGGGACGAATGGGGCTGAGCGCCGCGTTACATCGCATAGCGCCGGCACGGCTTCTCGGCGTCTGTATCACGGTCGCATTCGGTGCGGCCTGGGTCGTCATCACTGCTCACGAGCCGTCGTTTGCCGCACTGGGCGTATTTCTCCTCGGCGTCGGATTCTCGGCCACTTTTCCGGTCGTATTGGGCTTCGTCGCCGACCGCCACGTCGCGCTATCGGGGACAGCATTCAGCATCGCAATGGTCATCGCGCTCATCGGCGGCATGCTCCTGCCCTATCTCACTGGTGTGTTAGGCACGTTGCACGGACTGCGCAGCTCCTTTCTCGTCGTGCCGATGTCTCTTG
>DATEGN010000430.1:0-3823 GCA_035280125.1 Gemmatimonadaceae bacterium
CCGATGCAACGCTCGCCCCCGCTGCGAGCAGCCACCAGAAGAAGATCCGGCCGAGGTCGAGGTTTGGCGGCAACGGCAACGAGGCCTGAGTGGTTACTGCGGCACCCGAGATCAGAACAAGACTGACTAATGCGAAGCGACGCAATCCTGTCAATTTGCTCACAAGGGGCCAGCATAGGGAGGGCTATCCGGGGGATTCATCCCCCAGTGACGACCATCGCGCCACAAAGCAAAACTGGCGGACCCGACCCCGGCGTCCGCCGAAGCGCAACGTATGGACCTGCTGCGGCCTCAGGGCTCAGCTAGGTCGTGAGCGAGGGCTACCAGCCGCCTAAGCCAGCGCCTCCCGTGATCACCAGCGCGAGGAGCGCGACAACCGCAGCTAGTGCACGACGCATAATTGCGACCTCCATTCCCCTCCGGTGGCTTCAGCGGAACCCATCGGCATCGGAAATGGCTGGGCGTAGGGCCTCTATCGCATCGTGAAAACGTTAGAGCCGCTCGTACCGGTCGACGCTCACGACAAACACGGTCGCCCCGCCGAATTCCACTTCGACGGGATACGGCATGTAGAACTCCCCGGGTTCCATGATCGGCGGTGTCGGGTTGATGAACTGGGTACGCGCGTGGCAGGTCTCTTTGATGATCCCCAACACCTCATCGACCTGGGCATCCTCAACACCAAGGAGGACGGAGGCGTTGCCCTGTTTGAGAAAGCCGCCTTGGCTCTGGAGTCGTGTCACCCGGTATTCCTTGTCGGTCAAGGCCTCGACGAGGGCGCCTGCGTCTTCGCTGTGAACGATTGCGACGATCAGTTTCATCGGCGAGTCGGGATTCTATTCGAGCGCCGTTCCAGCTCTTGATCGACGCGAGCCATGACGAGATGGGTCACTTCCACCTCCGGATGCGTCGCATCGAGAACCACCCAGCGGCTCGGCTCTTCCCGCGCCATTGCTAGGTAGCCGTGCCGGACACGTTCATGGAAGCTCCCGTCATGAGCCTCGATGCGATCCCAGCGGTCGGAGCGCTGTTGAGCGCGGGCGCGCGCGGTCTCGATCGGAAGATCGAGAAGGAACGTCAGATCTGGGAGCGTCTCGCCCACCGCGAACCGCGTGAGCGCGCGGAGCCCGTTGAGATCTGCGCCTCCGCCATATCCCTGATACGCAATCGTGGAATCGAAAAAGCGATCGGCAATCACGTGCATCCGCATCTCTAGCGCGGGCCGAATGACCTCGCGTGTCAGTTGGGCCCGAGCCGTGGAGAACAGCAGAGCCTCGGCCTCCGGCGTGAGCGTGAGATCGCGCGTGAACAGGACGATCTGGCGAATCTGTTCGCCGAGTTCCGTACCGCCTGGCTCACGCACAACCCGGACAGCCTCGCCGCGTCGCTCGAGGTGCGCAGCCAACGCGCGACACTGTGCGGTCTTGCCGGCCCCTTCGCCGCCTTCGATCGATATGAACAGACCGCGGCCTATTGCCACTAACCCTCCTCGCGACTTTGCGAGGCGTGGCGATGCCCGTTGTCACGAAAGATCTCGACGCGTCTCTCGGGCTCGTGGCCTGTGCTTCGAGAAGCCAGGCGCGACTGCTCCGCAAGTTCGTGCTGGAGCCGCCGCGTGTAAGCGTTCTGGGGCGTGAGTTCGACTTGATCTGCGCGCCCCTCGTTGATCGCTGCGATCGCCGCGTGGGCTTCCTGAAGCGCATCATCTTCGGGAGCCCGGCGGCGCAGCTCGAAGATGCTCGAAAGGGCAGTCTCGATCTGCGACTCGCTGTTGCTTTTGACTACATAGATCGGGACGCCGGATGACTCGGCGTCGCGGAGTCGTTGCGACTTGCGCCGGTAGTAATTCCTCAACGTCACCACGACATCGGCGTCTTCAGGTGCGCGAACGACCTGAACGAGGAGCCCTAGAGTGCGCGCGGCGTCTTCGAGGCGCTTCCAGGTGATCCCGAACGGGTAGACGCGAAGTCGGTCCGAGTTGGAGCCGACTGTCGCCGATCTGGACGTACTGCGCCTCTCGAGCGCCTCGGCGGGCTCTCGTGACGGCGAGCCTGACTCGATTCGCACGTGTCCGTCCTCGTCGCGGTACCGAATCTCAGGAGCGATCGCTAAGCCGAGCAGGATCGCGTCCAGGGTGGCGGCGACATCGTGATAGATGACGAGGCGCTGCCAATCCTGAATCTCGATCACGACCTGGAACGTCGGCGGCGCTTTCCGTTCGAGCACGGACTTCTGGGTCCCGCGCCGGCGCGCTTCCTCGTCCGACAGAGTCACGGTCTGGATGCCGCCGACCAGATCTGCGAGCGTTGGATTCAACATCACGTTCTCGAGCGTGTTGCCGTGTGCGGTGCCGATGAGTTGCACGCCTCGCTCAGCGATTGTCCGCGCCGCCGCCGCTTCTAGTTCCGTACCGATCTCGTCAATGATGATTACTTCGGGCATGTGATTCTCGACCGCCTCGATCATCACCGCGTGTTGCATCGACGGCGTCGGAACCTGCATGCGACGCGCACGGCCAATGCCGGGGTGCGGGATATCGCCATCTCCGCCGATCTCGTTCGAGGTGTCGACAATCACGACGCGCTTACCGAGGTCATCAGCGAGCACGCGTGCGACCTCCCGCAGCATGGTCGTCTTGCCCATACCGGGGCGGCCGAGTAGCAGAATGCTCTTTCCGGATTCGACGACGTCGCGAATGATGTCGCTCGTCCCATAGACCGCGCGGCCAACGCGCAATGTGAGTCCAACCGCTTTGCCGGCGCGGTTTCGTAGCGCGGATATGCGATGCAATGTGCGCTCGATGCCGGCGCGGTTGTCGGCGCCGAATTGGCCGATTCGGGCTATGACGTACGCGAGATCATCGGCCGTTACTTCGCGTGGAACGAGTGCGACTTCGCGTCCGGGGAATCGTGCCTCGGGTGGCCGACCGAGGTCCATAACGACCTCGAGAAGGTTTTCCAGCCCTTCCACCGCGTCGAGGTTTTGGTGAATATCGGGCGGCAGACCACGAAGCAGGGCATCAAGATCGTCGGTCGTCGGCTGAGCCATATTCACCACCTGACGACTGCCCGGAAGCGAGACTCCCGAGCTGAAACTGAACGACAGCATAACCGGTGGGTCAGGTGCCTGGTGGGAGTCGGTCCTCGGTACTCGAGTTTCGAGCGCGAGATGAGACCGCGCATAGAGAGGAGCTCGCGAGCGCTGCGTCGTCGAGGGCGGTGACGGGATATGTGACGATCTCACCGGACCGCACAAACGCAACGGCATCGTCCAGAAAAGCGGCGCTGGCAAGATATTTCCCGCATTCAGCGAAGACGAGATGCGCTCGCGTATCCAGACGCGTGCGGGAACGGAACTCGTTGATCAAGATGACCACCGGAACTTCTGTCTGGATCCGGCAAGCGCGGTTGCCCTTCGGCCTCGACGAGAATCCCATTTCCGTAAGAAATCCGTCGAGGACGAGATAGTTGACATTCCAGGACGCTGTCGCGATCAGCGACAACATGTCAACCGCGTCGAGGTTGACGCGCCTGAGGTGAGTAGATGCGATCCCCCCTACCTCGAGGGTTGAATGCAACATCCGCGCAAACTGCGAAAGCGGATCCTTCACGGCGTGCCATTCGCTCTTGACGTAGTAGTTCGTCCTTTGCCGTGGCGCATCGCGAGAAACCGCCATTGCTTCAATGACCATTAGATCGCCCTACGCTGCTCTCACTTGGGAGAGCTTGGTCAGAAATGGCCACGTGTACTGAGGGCTTGACGTCTTACTAAAATCGGCTAGCGCGGTTGGGGACTGAACACACGGGGGGTTAGGTGTGAAATC
>DATEGN010000431.1:0-6356 GCA_035280125.1 Gemmatimonadaceae bacterium
CGTTCGTTCGCCAGAGGGACCCCAGGCCATTCTCCCATACTCCTACGCGGGCACAATGGGGCTGGTACAAGGATCCTCGCTCGATCGACGGTTTTTTCATCTACTCGGCGCGTCGATGCTCGACCGCACGATCTGCTCGATGGCAGGCACGGTGGGCATGCGTATGACGCTCGGCGCGAGCATTGGCGCGGACGCCGAGGGTATCCCAGAGAGCGACCTGCTGCTGCTCTGGGGCACGAACACGCTGACGTCGAACCCGCATCTCTGGCCATTCGTGCTCGAAGCGCGCAACCGCGGCGCGCCGATTATCGCGATCGACCCCCTGCGAACGCGCACCGCCGCGCAATGCGACGAGTGGATTCCGATTCGCCCCGGCACGGACGCGGCACTCGCACTCGGGATGATGCACGTGCTCTTCGAGAAGAATCTCGATGACCGCGATTTTCTCGCGCGATACACGTTGGGCGAGGAGGCTCTCCGTGCGCGCGCGCGCGAATATACGCCGGAGCGCGTGTCGAGCATCACTGGGATACCCGCCACGAAGATCGTCGAGATTGCAGAGAAGTACGGCCGCGCACGCGCGGCGTTCATCCGTGTGAATTACGGCCTGCAGCGACACGCCGGAGGCGGGATGGCGGTTCGGACGATCGCCTGTCTGCCCGCGATCACTGGGCACTGGCGCCATGCCGGTGGCGGCGTCCAGCTCTCGACGAGCGCGAATTTCCAATTCAATAAACAAGCGCTCGAGCGTCCCGACCTCTCCCCGCCGGTGCGAACGATCAACATGATTCGTCTCGGCGAGGCGCTCACTACGCCAGACGCTGGCGTCGGCGGGCCACCAGTACGCGCACTCGTCGTGTACAACTCCAATCCCGCGGCGGTCGCGCCCGATCGCAACGCGGTACTGCGTGGACTGGCTCGGGAGGATCTATTCACCGTCGTTCTCGAGCATTTCCAAACGGACACCGCCGATTGGGCGGATATCGTCCTCCCCGCAACGACGCAGTTGGAGCACTGGGATATTCATTTCTCGTACGGTCATCACTACGTCACGCTGAATCAGCCTTCCATCGCGCCAGTTGGAGAAGCGAAACCCAACAGCGAGATCTTCCGAGCGCTCGCTTCGCGGATGAAGCTGGATCCCTCGCTGTTCGCTGATGACGATCTCGCGCTGATTCGTCGCGCGCTCGATACAAATGCAGAGAAGTTGCGCGGAGTCACGCTGGACGCGCTTCTCGAACGGGGCTGGGCGCGGTTGAATGTGCCGACTCCATATCTTCCCTTCGCCGAAGGACAGTTCCTGACGCCGAGCGGAAAGTGCGAGTTCTATTCGGAGCGTATGGCGCAGATGGGACTGGATCCGCTGCCGGCGTTCACGGCTCCGTACGAGTTCCCGGACAATGCTCCGGAACTTGCGGCGCGTTATCCGTTGACGCTGATCTCCTCACCCGCCCATCAGTTTCTCAATACGACATTTGTGAATATCGGCGCGCTGAAGCGGGCGGCGCGCGAGCCGGAATGCGTTCTCCATCCACGCGATGCCGAGCGGCGTGCGATTCCGGCCGGCGCGCGTGTGGTGATCCGCAACGACCGCGGTGCGTTTACCGCGGTGGCGCGGGTCGAGGATTCGATTCGGGAGGGCGTCGTGTGGGCACCATCGATCTGGTGGGGCAAGTTTGCGGCGGACGGCGCAAACGCGAATCAAACCACCTCCCAACGCGAGACCGACCTCGGCCACGGACCTGTTTTTTATGACAACCTCGTCGAGGTGAGCCTCGCGGATTGATGCCTAACGGGTAGAGGGTGGAGGGCAGAGGGCAGAGGGTGTTCACCCTCCACCGCTACCCGCTACCCTCCACACGTTCGCCCTTGCATTGCATCATCCCTGAGCGCTTCATTGACGGAGAGTCAGTTTTTCATCCGACTTAGGAGAAAGCCGTGTCGTCGTACCCGGAAACTCTCGGCGCTCTGAAGCGCTCTCCGTACGGTGTTCCGGAGCGCGCACTCCGCTCCGTGAAAGACGAAATGCGTCAGAATCTCCTCGCCCGGCTCTGCAATGGGGGGCCACTCTTCGCCGGTGTCATCGGCTACGAGGAGACGGTGATGCCACAGATCGTGAACGCGATCCTCTCGCGACACAATTTCATTCTCCTCGGCCTTCGGGGTCAGGCGAAGTCGCGCATCCTTCGCGCGCTCACGACGCTGCTCGACGAAGCGATTCCGATCGTTGCGGGCAGCGAGGTCAACGACAATCCCTTCTCCCCGATTTCCAAGTTCGCGCGGAACCTCCTGACTCAAGCCGGCGACGACACGCCCGTCGCCTGGGTCGGCGCGGAGAACCGCTACGTTGAAAAGCTCGCCACGCCAGATGTCACGATCGCTGATCTCATCGGCGATCTCGATCCGATCAAGGCGGCGCGCGGAGGGCACCTTCTCTCCGACGAGCTGACGATTCACTACGGCATGTTGCCGAGGGCCAATCGGGGAATTTTCGCTCTCAACGAACTGCCCGATCTCGCCGGAAAGGTGCAGGTTGGATTGTTCAACGTGATGCAGGAAGGAGACGTCCAGATCAAGGGCTATCCGGTGCGACTGCCCCTCGATGTCCAACTCTGCTTCACCGCGAACCCCGAGGACTACACGGCTCGCGGCAAGATCATCACGCCGCTCAAGGACCGTATCGGCAGCGAGATTCTCACGCACTATCCCGAGACGGTGGACCTGGGCATGTCGATCACTCGGCAGGAAGCATGGACCGATCGCGACAACCGATCGGTTCGCATTCCCGATTTCGTCGCGGAAATGATCGAGCGCATTGCGTTCGAGGCGCGCACCGACCGCCGTATCGACAAGCGCTCCGGTGTGTCGCAGCGCATGCCGATCACCGTGATGGAGAATGTCATCTCGAACGCCGAGCGACGCGCCATCACGACCGGCGAGTCGGAGGTGGTGCCGCGCGTCGCCGACATCTACGCCGCGCTGCCTGCAATCACGGGAAAGATCGAGCTCGAATACGAAGGTGAACTCGTGGGAGGAAACGCCATCGCGCGCGAGCTGATTCGTCGCGCCGCCGATACCACGTTCCAGGATCGCGCCGGCGGCGTGAACACCGACGAGATCGTGATGTGGTTCGATGAAGGTGGAGCGCTGCAGGTGACCGACGATGCGCGTTCAGAAGCGGTGCTCAAGGGCTTCGACATCGTGCCCGATCTCCTCAACGTCGTGAAGCACGTTGGTCTCGCCACGGCGGATGACGCTCCAGTCTCGGTGGCGGCGTGCGAGCTGGTGCTCGAGGCACTGGTTGCGCGCAAGAAAATCTCTCGTAGCGATGGCGGAGCGTATGGCCGCGCTCTCCCCGCGCCGCGGCGTCGTCCTGGTCAGGATCTGTTTGGAGGTGGAATGGCATGACCCGCCGTGGCGAGACGGGACACGACGCCGGTGCTTCAGCGTCCGTCGCTGGTGTCTCTCGCTCGTTAGGTATGAGCCGTGGTCTGGCGCGACAGGCCACGGTGCGGCCAACGATTGCCGTGCGCAGCGCTACGCTCACGGATCTGCCGATCATCGTCGAGCTCCGGCTCGCGCTGTTGCGCGAGAACGGCGATCATCCGGTGTACGGTCGCCTCCGCGCCGACGCGCGCGAGCGCGCATACGAGGTGTTTACCGCGCAGCTGCGATCGCCCCATGAGACCATGTTTCTGGCGGAGTCTGGCGGCGAGGTTGCGGGAATTCTGCGCTGCGTCGAGACGTTCAACTCGCCGCTGCTACATCCGGATCGATACTGTTACGTGTCGTCGGTGTACGTGCGTCCCCGAGCGCGTCGCAGCGGCGTTCTCAAGGCTCTCGTGCAGCGTGCCGAGTCCTGGTGCGCGGAGCGCGGCCTCACGGAAATGCGACTGCACAATGTACCAGCCGGCGCCGCAAGCGCTGCGTGGGCGTCAGCGGGATTCTCGGTCGTGGAAGAGGTGAGGCACAAGCTGCTCCGTCGTTAGGATTGCCAACTCTGGCTCCGCCCATCCCCTATCGCGCTTGCCCTTCATAACCATTTCGCGCATGTACGGCGCCGGCGGGTCTGAGATCGCCGAGCGCGTCGCGCGTTCCCTCGGCTGGGCGCTCTTCGACAATGCGGTGGTCGACGCCGTCGCCGAGCGGACGGGCCTAACGAGAGCCGAAGTCACGGCGCGCGATGAGCGCATTCCGTCGATCGTCGAGCGTCTCGCGACCACACTCTCCCTCGGCACGCCGGAGTCGATGCCGGCGATTCCCGAAGCGCCGCTGATGATGACCGAGGAACGCGTCGTCGACATTACCCGTCGAATCATCGAGGAAGCAGTTCACCAGGGCCCGGCGGTGTTCGTTGGCCGTGGCGCGCAATGTCTGCTCGCGAATCGCGGCGACTCGCTCCACGTCTTCTGCTACGCCGCGCGTCCCAAACTGGTCGAGGGGGCAATCGCTCGGCTCGGGGTTCCGCCGAAAGATGCTGAACGCGTCGTACTCGACATGAACAAGAACCGCGAGCAGTACGTCCGCCGCCACTTCAACCGTGAGTGGCGCGACGTGACGAACTATCACGTATGTATCGATACTGGCTGGCTCGGACTCGATGGCGCGGCGGCGCTGGTCGTGGAGCTCGCGAAAAAGACGCTGTTGTAGGACCGGAACGCCCAGACGGCGTACGCGAGCATCAACGCGCCTCCACCACCAATCGCCCACGCCACGCCAGCCACTCGCGCAACCGCGCCCGCCACAAACGAACCGGCGACCTGCGATAATCCAACGACGATGAACGAGTACGCGGCCATGATCCGTCCGCGCAACTCGTCCGGCACGAGATGTTGCAGGATCGAGTTGGCTTGGGCGCCGTTCACGATCATCGCGAAGCCGATCATCAGCAGGAGTGGATACGCAACCGTCGGCGATCGAACAAAAGCAAAGACGATGAGCAAGCTCGAAAAGGCGTAAGTAGCCCGTGACAGAATTACGTGCCGCGGGAAACGATCGCCGACCGCCGCGAGGGTGAGCGCTCCCGTTAGGCCTCCGATGCCGACGCAGGCAAGCAGCAAGCCATAGCCACTCGCCCCGAGTCCGAGCCGATCGCCGGCAACGACGGGCATCAAGGTCAAATAGGGCGCGCCCAGAATCGAATACACGGTGACGATGCCGATCAGTGCCGCCACGGACGGCGTTCCGCGCATGAAACGAACTCCCTCGATGATCCCCTCGATCGGGGACGCCCGATGCGCGCTCGGCACCCATGCGGGCAGTCGGATCAGGAACAGGCCAATCAACACCGCGATGTAGCTGATCGCGTTCACGCCGAAGCACCAAGGAATCCCGAGCTTGGCGATGACGATCGCTGCTGCCGCCGGGCCGACGATGCGCGCAAGGTTGAATCCGCTGGAGTTCAGCGCGATTGCGCCCGGAAGCTCATCCCGCCCCACCAGCTCGATTACGAGGGACTGCCGTGCCGGGATCTCGATCGAGCTGATGATTCCGTTGAACGACGCCATCGCGATGAGCCAGTGAATCGTGATGTGATTTGTCAACGCGAGGAGCCAGAGCGACGTCGACTGGATTGCAAACAGGCTTTGGCAGATCGTTACAAGCCGGAGCTTGTTCGTACGATCGACGAGCACTCCCGCGTACAACGAGAAGACAAGAATCGGGAGCGACTGCGACGCGGCAACGAGTCCCACCAGGAATGCGTTCCGCGTGAGCGCAAACGCCAGCCAACCCTCGGCCATCGCCTGCATCCAGGTACCGATGAGCGATAAAGTCTGTCCCGACCAGAACAGCAGAAAGTTGCGGTGGCGGAGAGCGCGGAATGGGTTGAAGCTGGCAGTCATCGGCACAGCGCAATCTATCGAGGTCGAGGCAACACGACGTGACTTCCCGCGCACAACGGCGTATGCTTTGATGAGGGAGGTTTGCGATGCGATTTCATACCTACACGAAGTTCAGCCCGGAGATGGCCGACGCGGTCGATCTCCAATCGCTGCTCGACAAGCTCGCCGACTTCCTGCTCCAATCGGGGTTCGCCGGCGGCAAGAACCAGCAGCCGTATTACGGGTGGGACTTCGGCGAGGACGGCGACCGTTCGCTTGACGCGCTCAAACAGGCAATTCTGAACGCCTTGATGGAGAGTGGGCAGTTCACGCCGGAGATGCTCGAGGCGCTGCGCGGCGAGGGCGACGAAGAGGGGCAGGCGAAGCTCGCGAAGCTCCTCGACGAATTGGTCCAACGTCTCATCAACGAGGGGTACCTGTCGATGGACGCCCCGCCGCAGATGCCGGCGGGCCACCAGCCGCTCGAGGGACCAGGAAGCATTGCCAAGGCCGCGGCGCGCGACGTCCAGTTCA
>DATEGN010000432.1:0-2329 GCA_035280125.1 Gemmatimonadaceae bacterium
CCCTTGAGAACCTCCACGCGATCGATCCGAGCTCGATCCATTGTTTTGAGCACCGCCGGGTCCGAGCGCGCACCGTCGACGAACACAATCGGCCCGCTCTGGTGCGACGCTGCCTCCTGAATCTCTCGAAGCTGTCTGGCCCGTTGCTCCGGCGAGAGGGTGACCCGGACGCTGTCAATTGTCGGTGGCGCAAGTTCCTGACGGTCCTTCGTGGTAATGAAGATGTGAGAGCTCCCACTCCCTTCCTTCCTCACATCGACTTTGGCGATGCGGTCCGCGCGGATGACTTTCGCGCTCGCCGCCGTGGTCACGACGCCATCCACGGACCACAGGATCGCCGTATCTCGGCGCACCAGACCTAACGACTTCGCCTGGCTCTCCGCGGATTGTGCGTCCATTTGCTCGACGTCACGGGCGGTCGGCATCTTTGCGTCGCACGCCACGAGCAGCGCGGCGAGTCCAACGAAAGCGGCGCTCGCGCCGCGAAGCATCGGGTGACTGAACCGGCGGGATTGCATGGCGAGAATCCTTTGATGAAGGTGAGATGCATCGTCAGCGAGCGCGGTTGCGGCGAATCGCATCCGCGAAGCACGCTCGGCGACATCGACGAGCAATGTGCCGTAGGATCGTGGCGAAACGCCCGCGCGAAGCACGCGCGCGTCGCAGTCCAGCTCGATCGCGAGGCGGAGGCGCTCGAGGCAGATCCACAGCGCGGGATTCCACGGCATCAGCGCGACGAACACGCAGACGATGCCAAGGAGAATCGGATCGCTGGCCTCCACGTGCGCCAGCTCGTGGTTCAGAATGACGCGCTGCTCTTCGCGTGAGCGAAGCAAGACCCAGCGCGGTACGATGATTTCCGGCCGAACGAGCCCCATCACGATCGGTCCCGCGTCCGGCGACAAACGCACGCGG
Source organism: Gemmatimonadaceae bacterium (assembly GCA_035280125.1). Taxonomy (GTDB): domain Bacteria; phylum Gemmatimonadota; class Gemmatimonadetes; order Gemmatimonadales; family Gemmatimonadaceae; genus AG2. Next base: position 916 of record DATEGN010000432.1, read on the forward strand.
TGGCCCTCGAGATCGACCATCGGCCACGCACGACGCGCGCGGTGCATTCTCGCGTACACAACGATGAATGATCCCGCGACGAGCACCGTCGCCAGGGCCCAGAGGCCCGCGAGATATTTACCCGTGGCCGGCACATGCTGCTCGACCGATTGGATGCTCGTCTGCACGATGGCGAGCGACGACAGATCCACTTCGGCACCAGTCGCGTTACGCGAGTGTCGAGCGCGAAGTGGCGCGATCGCGCCGAGCGCCAGTGAGACGAGTACGGCGACGATCCAAACGAAGCGAATGGGGAGACGGCCCATCCGCAGCAGCACGTCGCCTGCCGCTGCCGCCGCGACGACACAAAGTCCGACAGCGACGCTGTACAGCATCCACGCGATCATGGTTTCTCTCCTAATCGTTCGGAGATGAGCTGCCGCATTCGCTCCAGCTCTTTTCGGCTGAGCTTCTTGTCCGATACCAACTGCGCGAACATGCGCTCCACGGAGCCGTGGAAAATCGCGTCACGCACGCGGGCGAGGGCGCTCCCGCCCGCCCGCTCCGCCTCGACGGTGGGGAAGTATCGGTACGCGCGACCCTCCGCCTCGTGGCGCACGAACCCTTTTTCCTCGAGAGTTTGGAGTGCGGAGAGCACGGAGGTGTAGGCAAGTTCTTCCTCGAGGGCGTCTCGCACGTCGGAGACGCTGGCGGAGCCGAGGCGCCAGAGCACGCTCATGACGGCGAGCTCGCGCGGCGGGAAGTAGATGTCGCTCACATGATCTCCGGGTTCTATCTACGGAACTTCCAGTAGCATAAAACGCCGCAAGGACGCTGTCAACTGCTTTTTCCGTAGAAAGGCCCGGACGAGCTTGAAACAGCCACTCCGGCCTCGTCTTCGTCTGGGCGAGCATCAAGTACGCCGATCCGCGGCAAGCGCATCGTTATGCAGTCGTCAGTGGCAGCATCGAGTCTGCACCGTTCGGCGGTCGCGAAGTTGTCGTGAGAGTGCGAGACAATGGACTCGGCGTCCCGCGGGATAAGCGCGGGAGTCTTTTCCAGCGCTTCTATCGCGCGCACTCAGCGGCGCAGGCTGAGGGTACTGGTCTCGGATTGAGTATCGTGTCGGAGACGGTTGCGTCGCTGGGCGGGCGAGCCGGGGCCGAGTTCCCATCGTCCGGGTCAGTATTCGCGTTCTCTCTGCCGCATCGCCGTTATCAGAGCAGCGATCGGCACATAGAAGCCGTGGCGCGCCCAAATCGAGTGGCGTAGCCACACGCCGCCATTGCCGGCCAGCGACCAGTTGCGTTTGGAACTGTCGCTGGCCGGCGTGGACTTCAGTCTATCGAAAAGAGCTCACCAAGCGCCTGAAGCTTTTCCGACCAGAAACTCTTCATCCTTGTAGCGTCCGCAGCACTTGCCAGCTTGCGATGAC
>DATEGN010000433.1:0-3191 GCA_035280125.1 Gemmatimonadaceae bacterium
GTCAGCAGGACTCGGCCGCAAAATCGAGATGCCCTTCCGTCCCGCCGGCATCGCTCGCCCAATCGATTTGTGGAAGCACCCTCGCGACTGAGCCCACTCCGCGTTCTGCCGACACCGGCGGCAATCGGCGATTATCTCGCCGAGACGCTGTTGTATCGCATCGAGCATGCACGTGGGTTGGGGAAGCGATTCTTGCTCGGCTGCCCAACGGGCCGCACGCCTCGGCCACTCTACGAAGAGCTCGCGCGGCATGAGCCCGATCTGGGGCATGTTGTATTCGTGATGATGGACGAGTACGTGCCTTCCGCAGGTGAGCCGTGGTCGTGCCACGCTTTCGCGGATCGACACATGTCGTGGGCGTCCGAGGTGTGGTTTCCCGACCCACGCGATCCGGCCGCGTACGAGAGGCGTATCGCCGATGCGGGCGGCATCGACTTCTTCGTGCTCGCCTCGGGCGCCACAGACGGGCACGTCGCATTCAATCAGCCCGGGGCGCCGCGCGACAGCCGCACCCGCGTCGTCCCGCTCTCCGAAACGACGCGTCGCGACAATCTCCAGACATCGCCATCGTTTGGCGCCTTGGAGAATGTGCCGCCGCGGGGCGTAACCGTTGGGATCGACACGATCGCCTCAGCACGGGAGGCAGTGATGGTCGTCTGGGGGGAGTCGAAACGCCTAACGTTTCAGCGTATCACCGGCGCCTCGGGCTATGACCAGTCCTGGCCGGCGACGGTGATTCACGAGGTACCGATTCGCGAGATCGTCGCCGACGCGCAGGCTGCAGTGTCGTCCTGAGCGCTTCGCCCAGGATGACACGTCTACTCTTGGTGTCGCAGCGCGGCAGCGATCCCCTGCTCGACGAGCGGAGCCATGATCTTGTAGCCCGCCTCGTTCGGATGCACGCCGTCGCTCGCCAACTCGGCGCGCATTCCATTCTTCTCGTCGCGCATGGCACCGTGATAGTCGACGTAAATACTCCCTGTCGAGTCGGCGTAATGCTTCATCCATGCGTTCAGCGCGACGATCTTCGGTGCCGGCTGGAGCCCTGGCCGCCACGGATAATCGTAGACCGGTAAGACCGAGCAGAGCACGACGCGAATTCCGTGCATGCGCGCCAGGTCCGTCATTCCAGCGAGATTGTCCTCGATCATCTCGATTGTGCTCGGTCCCGTGTTCCCCGCAATGTCGTTCGTGCCGGCGAGAATAACCACGACCTTCGGCTTCAGTGCGATCACATCCTGGCGAAAGCGAACCAACATTTGCGGCGTCGTCTGACCACTGATGCCGCGATTCACGTATGGCTTCCCCGGAAATTCCTGCGGGAAGTACTTGTTCCATCCTTCAGTGATGGAGTTGCCCATGAAAACGACTCGATTCTCATCGGGCTTCAAGACAGCATTCGAGTCGCGATACTTCGCGAGATTTGGCCAGTCCTGCGCCTCGAGTGTCACCGGAATCAGCATCGCGAGCAGAAAGAGGAGTCTCATTTGACCATATTCCGCTTGGGTTATGCTACTCAACGATCTCGTGCTCACCTCCAAGCTAGTCGCCGAGACGAGCGGGCGACTCGAGAAGATCGCGCTCCTCGCGGCTCTTCTCAAGCGTCTCGCGCCTAACGAGGTACCGATTGCCGTCGGGTTCCTTACCGGTTGGCCGCGTCAGGGCAAGCTTGGAATCGGCTGGGCAAGCGTCGGGGAAGCCCGGCCGGCCGCCGCCGCGACCACGCCGACGCTCGATCTGACGGAGGTCGATCGCGCCTTCACCGAGCTGCAGGCGGTGCGCGGCAAGCGTTCCGCCGCCGAGCGAAAGCGGCTCCTGTCCGAGCTCCTGACCCGAAGCACGTCCGACGAACAGTCCTTTCTTGGCGCCCTGGCGATTGGAGAGGTTCGCCAGGGCGCGCTCGATGGTGTGCTCACCGAAGCCGTCGCGCGCGCATCGCAGCTTCCCGCCGACCGCGTGCGGCGCGCCGCAATGCTGGCCGGCGATCTTGGCACCGTCGCCGAAGCCGTGCTTGCCGAGGGCGAGGCCGGTCTCGCGCGCTATGGTTTGCAGCTGTTCCGTCCCGTGCAGCCGATGCTCGCCGACTCCGCACCGAATGTCGCCGAAGCGCTCGAGGATCTGGGGACGGCCGTCTTCGAGTGGAAGCTCGATGGTGCGCGCGTCCAGGTGCACCGTGAGGGCGAACGCGTCGCCGTGTACACGCGCAGCCTCAACGACGTGACGGCAGCGGTCCCCGAAGTCGTCGATGCCGTGCGCGCTCTGCCCGCGAATGATGTGATCCTCGACGGCGAGGTCATTGCCCTCACCGCCGACGGTCGGCCGTTGCCGTTCCAGGACACCATGAGCCGTTTCGGCAAGAGCTCCACGCTCGCCGTCACGCCATTCTTCTTCGACGTGCTGCGTCATGACGGAGAGGAGCTCCTCGACCATGCACTCGTCGAACGCCTGAGCCACCTCGACCAGATCGTGCCCGCCGAATTGCGGGTTCCGCGCCTAACGACTGCCGACGTCGCCGAGGCGCAGGCGTTCCAGGCCGATGCGCTCGATCGTGGACACGAGGGTGTCATGGCGAAGGCGCCTAACGCGCCTTACGCTGCTGGCCGGCGAGGCTCGGCATGGGTCAAGATCAAAACGGCACGCACGCTCGACCTCGTCGTCCTCGCGGCGGAGTGGGGCTCGGGCCGGCGCAAGGGCTGGCTGAGCAACCTGCATCTCGGCGCCCGCGATCCCGCAACGGGCGAATTCGTCATGCTCGGCAAGACCTTCAAAGGCATGACGGACGAGATTCTCGAGTGGCAGACGAAGGAGCTCGAAGCCCGCGCGACTCGACGCGAGGGGCACATCGTCTTCGTCAAGCCGGAGCTCGTCGTCGAGGTCGCGTTCAACGAAGTGCAGCGGAGCTCACAGTATCCAGGCGGCGTCACCCTCCGCTTCGCCCGCATCAAGGGCTACCGCCCGGACAAGCGCGCCTCCGAAGCCGACACGATCGATGCGGTCCGAGCGTTCGCACCGGCACGCTGAAGAAGGTGCTAGCACCTAGCACCTAGCACCTGGTATTTAGCCGGTACTCAGTTGGCGTTACACCCACCCAGCGCTTGAATGCACGATGAACACGCTCGGCTCGGAGAAGCCTAACAAGTATGAGATCTCCGCAACGGCGAGCGACCCATCCGCGAGAAGGCGCTCGGGTT
>DATEGN010000434.1:0-2215 GCA_035280125.1 Gemmatimonadaceae bacterium
GAATGCGCCGTACCTCGCGGCGCTCGAGCAGCCAACGATGACCGATGACCGCCAGTGCGGCAATGACCGCAAAGCATGCCACAGGGCGAATGAGTCCCGCGAGTCCGAGCGCCAGAGCGCCGGCTGCGTACCACTCGCGACGCATGATGAGATACAATCCGACGCCCACCAACGCGAGCATGGTCGCCTCGCTCATCGCCAGGGATGAGAAGATGAGAAAGCTCGGCGGAAAGAAGATCAACGCCCACCCAATTCGTCTGTCAGCGAACAGCTGCGCCGCCGTCACGGCAACGACGGCGCTGGCGATCCAGCTGATTGCGAGTGCGGCAATCGGAAGCGGAACGTGAGCCAAACCGGCGCCCGCGATCAGCGCCGGATAGCCGATGAATACTCTGCGGTCGAGATGCGCGACCACCGCGGTCGGATCCAGCATCCCACCCGCGACGCGGAGATAGGATGGACCGTCATGGAGGTTCGCGATGTCCGTCAGCGACCATCCCGTGTAGATGGCGGTCGCCACGATGACCGCGAGGCGCACCGCGATCGCGAGCACGGCAATAATGACGAGGTCGCGCCGAGTGGCTTCGTTCCCGACCGCACGCGTAGTCCCGGATGGTCGTGCGTTGCTCGGCGGAGCCGGCGTGCAGTCACTGCGCGGCTCGGTCGTGCTCGTCGAGAAATAGCTCGCGTTGTCTTCCACGTTGAGTCAGACGCGCTGGTCACCCTTCAGGGCACGCCAACGTCGACGCCCAACTGATCGCGACGAGTCGAGTTTTACTCCACTCCAACCGTTTGTCCAGATGGCGCGGTCCTGGAGCTACGACCGGGCGCGCCTGAGGTGGTCTGACAGGCGAAGCGACATCGCGACGAGTGTCAGCGTCGGATTCACGCAGCCCGCAGTCGGATACACCGCCGCGCCGGCAACGTAGAGGTTTGCCACGCCGTGCACCTGGCAATTGACGTCCACCACGCCCTGCTTCGGGTCTCGGCTCATCCGCGTCGTGCCCATGTGATGCCAACCACCCCCAAGCGACGCCGGCCAGGACGCGCTTGGCGGCTCGAGAACCCAATCGCGCATTTGCAGTCGTCCGACGCCTGCCCGACCGAGCTCTCGACCGAGGACTTCATAGAACGCCCGAAACGACCGACGATCCAGTTCCGTGAGGCGCCAGTCCAATCGAGCGCGCGGCATGCCTAACGCGTCGCGCTCGCTGCTCAAGCTTATTCGCGACGCTGGATTCGGCGCCTGCTCCTGGCGGGTCAACAAGTGAAAGGTGCGGGGGACCAAGTCCCGAGCCGGGGCTTGCGCATCGTCGGAGACATCCCGTCCTGAACGCATCTGATCGAGAACGTTCGGCGTCATCCACTGGAAGGTGCTCTTCGCCTGCTCGTTCAATGCTGCAGGCGTCAGCGAGACGGTCGCATTGAGTATCCGATGTGTACGCTGCATCTCGGCCGAGAGGGCGAGCTCGCCGCGCGCCTTCGTCCCCAACTTCCACTCGTACATGCGCGTGCTCGGCGGCGTTCGGCCTAACGTCGCAAGCAGGCCGCTCGGCATCTCGAGGTGCTCCATGAAATAGCGACCCACGAGATCGTTGCCATTGCCGACGCCGCCGCGCACCGTGCGGTTCGAGGCGAGCAGGAGACGCGCGTTCTGGATCGTCGAACAGGCCAGGACGTACTGAGCGGCACGCACCCGATGCTCCCTTCCTTCGGCGCCCAGAGAGCGAGTGCGAAGCCCGGTCACGGAGGTTCCGGCCTCGTTCGTCTCGATCTCGACGACGTTCGCGTGCGTGTAGAGGTGTACGTCAGGCGCACGGACAATCGGGTCTCGATAGACATTTCCGAATCGGGTCGGCGCGCTGAATTGCCACATCTTCGTGAACGCGACGCTCGAATCGAGCGGAAACGAAACGAGGGTCGGATCCCGTCGCTGCCACTCCCACGCACTCCACTCGTTAGGTCCAAGCTGGAGCACCGTTTGCGCGCGACGGTAGTACGGCTCGAGATCCGTGCGCGTGATCGGCCATCCGCTATGCGGCACCCAGTCGCGACCCTCGAAGTCGAGCGGGTCGAGCAGCGAACAGAAACCGGCCCAGTGGCCCGTTGTCCCGCCAAAGTAGTGCAGTCGCGCGGCCTGGAGCGGGTAGTACGGCAGTCCCACGCTCTCGCCGCGATAGAGATCCTGCATCCGGGGTTCGTAATCGAAGCCGCC
>DATEGN010000435.1:0-11258 GCA_035280125.1 Gemmatimonadaceae bacterium
GATGCCGCCGCGCACGCTTGCATCTCTCGCCCATGCGCTCACAGTTGCCGCCGACGTCCGGGAAGCACTTAGTGCGCTCGGCGAATCGCTTGTCGAGATCGATCGATCGGCGCAGGTCGCGCTCATCCGCTACGATCACCGGCGGAGCATGCTGCGCGAGCGGCTCGTGCCGCGCGACGGGACCGTCGACGTTGCCGGGCTCGAGACCACCATTGATCACATTCCAAATCGTGAGCGTGTCGGCGTAACAAGCGGCGGCCAGTTCATCGAGTTCAACGACAGCGTCGCCGAGTTTGCGCGGCTCTTTGGTCTTCGTTCACTCGACGAAGTCGGTTGGTTGTCGGCACGCGGTATTCGCTTCGAGGGGCAACTCAGCGCGATCCTCGTGCTCTACGAAACACGAAAGATCTTCGGCACGCGCACGTCTGAGCGATTCGGACCATCGGCGGCGCTCTTCGACTTGGCGCTCGTTCGGTTTCTCGAGAACGACGCGCGAAGGGAAGCGGTGGAGACGTTGGAAGGCGTCACACAGCGCGTACATGAGGAGTACGACCGCCGTCTGGCAGAGCTGCAGGCCGGCCTCGCGGAAGTCCATGACGCGGCGGGTCAGTCCGCCGCCTCATCGGAACGTGTCGTCGCACTCGAGCGCGACCTTGCACGATCGCAGGAAGCCACTCGTCAGGCAACGCGTCGCGCCGAGGCGGTGGAGGCGACGGTTACGTCGGCGGTAGAACAGCTCGAGAAGGCGCACATCGAGCTCTCGCGCCGCAATGAGCTTCTGCGCCAGAAGACGCGAACGCTCTACCTCATGGATCGGGTGCTCAGCCTCGATGCGAGCACCAATGACCCGCGGCAGTTGGTCGATGGCCTGTTGTCGCTCGTCGGCGACGACATGCAGTCGCAGCGCTGTTCCTTGATGTTACGTGCTCGTGAGCCAGGCTGGCTCTATCTCGCGGCGGCCCGTGGTCTCGCGCCGGGCGTTGCCGAGGGAGCGCGCATTCGCATTGGCGACGGCGTTTCGGGGCGAGTTGCGGCGTCGCGCGAACCGTTGCTGGTGCGAGACGTGAGCGAGGCCAAACAGCATCCGTTGCTCAGAGACCAATATTTCACGACCGGGTCTTTTATAAGCTTCCCTCTCGTGTACCATGATGATCTCGTGGGTGTAGTGAACCTCACAAATCGCGCGATGTACGGTATTTTCGGAGAGGAGGACGTCGAGCGCGTGCGGCTGCTCGGCTTGATGATCGCGCTCGTCGCCTCACGAGCGCGGCTCCCAGAGCGCCTCGGCGAGGTGCTCAGTGTCGGCTGACGGAAGCGCGCTCACTGCGGCGATCAAGCGCCTCGCGCATGGCGAATCCATACCGAGCGACGAGCTCACGCGCGCATTCGACCGTGTGATGGCGGGCGAGGCGACGCCAGCGCAGATCGGCGCCCTCCTGGTCGGCCTTCGTGTAAGGGGTGAAACCGCCGCAGAGGTAGCGGCGGTCGTACGCGCAATGCGAAACGTCATGATCGCTCTACCCGCCGACCGTCCCGAGGAGCTGGTGGACACGTGCGGCACCGGCGGTGGATCGCTGGTCACGTTCAACATTTCGACGGCGGCGGCGCTGCTCGCGGCTGGTGCGGGAGTTCGCATCGCCAAGCACGGGAACCGGTCGTTCACTTCGCTCTGCGGGAGTGCGGACGTCCTCGAGGCACTTGGTGTGTCGATCGAAGTTCCAACCGCCGTGATGGAACACGCGCTGCGCGACGCGGGAATAGTCTTCATGTTCGCACCGCTGATGCATCCGGCGATGCGGCACGTAGGCCCCGTCAGGCGTGATTTGGGGATTCCGACAGTCATGAACATCGTTGGTCCGCTGGCAAATCCGGCATCGGCGGGGCGTCAGGTGGTCGGCGTCTCTGACGAGCGGCGTCTCGTGCTGATCGCTGGCGCACTCCGCGAGCTCGGCACGATGCACGCGCTCGTCGTGCACGGCGCGCCAGGATTGGACGAGGTATCACCGCTCGGCGCGACGCGTGTGCTCGAGATTCGGGATGGTTCGTTGCGCGAGTGGACGATCGAACCGGAGCGCTACGGGTTCACGGATTGCCGGCCGGAGCACCTAGCCGGCGGCTCGCCCAAGGAAAACGCCGATACAGTACTCGCTGTGTTAGGCGGGGCAGGGAGTAGTGGCGCGACCGCGGCCGTCATACTCAATGCCGCGGCGGCAATCTATGTGTCTGGCAAGGTGGGAACGTTCGATGACGCCGTGAGCGTGGCGCAGGAGGCTAAGCGCAATGGATCCGGGATAGTCGCGCTCGAACGCCTGCGAGTGGCGTTCGGGGCCTCGGTCGCCTAACGAAGGCCTCGCGACAGCTCAGTAGCGCCGCATCACGCCAACGACGATGCCCTGAATTACGACGTCATTCTCGCTGACGTAAATCGGGGGCATGGTGTCGTTCGCCGGCTGGAGGCGAATGCGGCCATCGCGCTCGCGATAGAATTTCTTCACCGTCGCCGAGGAGCCGTGCGTGAGCGCGATGACCATCTCGCCGTTGTCCGCGCTGCGCCGTTCGTTGATGACGACAAAATCACCATCGCGGATCTGCTCGTCGATCATCGAATTTCCGCGTACGCGCAACACATAGTGATTCCCGCCGCGCCGTACAAACGAATCTGGCACCACCATCGTTTCGCCCTGTTCGATGGATTCGATCGGCACACCCGCGGCGACACTTCCGAGCACCGGAAGCTCGATCGCGTGCGGCGTCGCCTCCGTGGGGAGGATCTCGATCGCGCGACTCTCGTTGTACGAGCGCTTGATGTAACCCTTGCGCTCCAGATTCGAGAGATGCTCGTGCACCGTCGCGAGCGACGAATAGCGGAATTGCTCCGCGATCTCCTCGAAGCTCGGCGCGTAGCCGTTTTGCTCGGTGTAGTTCGCGAGGTAGTTTAGTATTTCGCGCTGGCGCTTCGTGAGCGGCATGGCTGACGACCGTGTCTGGAGTTGCGGAGATTTGCGCTCGGGTTCTGCGAATCCCGAACAAGCACCGAATCTTACGATATCCGAAGAAGGACCGAAGTGCAAGCATCAACCGCCTGGACCCCACCCTCGGGAACACTCGGCCGCATCGTCGACGAGGCCCGCACGCGAGCTCGAGCGCTGGAACAGCGCGCGGTCGATCTCACGCGACAAGCCTGTTCCGTGGACCCTGCGCCGGCGTTCGCCTCGGCGCTTCGTGTCGCCAATGTTGCGATCATTGCCGAGGTAAAGCGGCGCTCGCCGTCGAAAGGATGGATCCAGCCGGGAATGGACGCCAGCGTACAGGCGCGAGCTTATGAGACTGCCGGTGCGAGCGCGATCTCGGTGCTGACTGAGCCTGATCACTTCGCCGGATCTACAGACGATCTGATTCAGGCGCGGCGCAATGTGGAAGTGCCGCTGCTGAAGAAAGACTTCCATGTCGCGCCCATTCAGTTGCTCGAGGCGAAAGCACTCGGCGCATCGGCCGCGTTGTTGATCGTACGTGCGCTGGGCCCACTGGCTTTGCCCGAGATGATCACCTTCGCGCGCGAGCTCGAGCTCGAGGTGGTCGTCGAAGTCCGGGATATCAAGGAAATGGATCTCGCGCTCGACTGCGGCGCTCGCGTCATCGGCATCAACAATCGCAACCTCGAGACGCTGCACATCGACCCTGCCACCAGCGAGCGGCTGATCGGACGCGTGCCAGCGGACGTCATTGCCATCGCCGAGAGCGGCGTTTCGAGTCGAAGGGACATCGAGCGCGTGGCGCGTGTCGGCGCCGATGCTGTCCTTGTCGGTTCGAGTCTTTCCGCCGCGGCCGACCCGGCAGAAGCAGTACGAAGCCTAACGGGAGTGCCGCGGGTTCCTCGTGGACACTGAGATCAAGTTCTGTGGTATGACACGCGCCGATGACGCGCGCGAGGCGGCGCGGCTTGGCGCGGCCTTCATCGGTGTCATCTTCGCCGGCGGGCCGAGGCAGGTGACGATTGATCGGGCCGCATTGGTGTTCGACGGCCTCGAACGCTCCGTACTCCGAGTGGGCGTTTTTTCCAATGAGCGCGGCGAAATCATTTGCGACAGCGCGCAACACCTGGGATTGCATGTCGTTCAGCTCCATGGGGACTGCGACGCGCACGATGTCGAGACGGTGCGACGGCGGTTCAACGGCGCGGTGTGGGCGGTGCTGAGAATCGCCGACGCAAAGCTGCCGCACCGTACGGCGGACCTGTTCGATGTCGCGGATGCGGTGTTGCTCGATGCGAAAGTCCCGGGCAAACTCGGTGGCACGGGTGTTACGCTGCCATGGCGCGACCTGCCCGAGAAGTTGGATCGATTGCGTTCTCCGGGAAAAGCCAAGCTCGCGCTCGCGGGGGGGCTTCGTCCCGAAAATGTCACGGAAGCCATTCGCCTGTTGCGACCCGAGATTGTGGACGTCTCCTCAGGTGTGGAGACGGCACCCGGGATCAAGGATCACGCGCGCATGCGCGCATTCAGGGACGCCGTACATGCCAGCACATGATGTAGTGCCCACGGAAGAAGTCATCGGCCGCTTTGGGGTATTCGGCGGCCGGTATGTTCCAGAAACGCTAATCCCGGCACTGGACGAGCTCGAGCGCGAGTACGATGTCGCGCGCGCCGATCCCGCTTTCGAAGCGGAGGTCGAGCACATGCTCACGACGTACGTGGGCCGTCCGTCGCCGCTCAGCGACGCGCCGCGTCTCTCGGAGCAGGTTGGCGCGCGAGTGTGGCTCAAGCGCGAGGATCTCAACCACACAGGTGCCCACAAGATCAACAACACCGTCGGTCAGGTGCTGCTCGCGCGACGGATGGGAAAGCGACGCATCATTGCCGAAACCGGTGCCGGCCAGCATGGCGTGGCGACGGCGACGGTCTGTGCCCGATTTGGTCTCGAGTGTGTCGTCTATATGGGCGAGGAGGACATGCGCCGGCAGGCACTGAACGTGTGGCGCATGCGGCTCATGGGCGCGACGGTCGTGCCGGTCACGAGCGGAACTCGCACACTCAAGGACGCGACGAGCGAAGCGATCCGGGATTGGGTCGGCAGCGTCGTGGACTCGCATTACGTCATTGGGTCTGTGGTCGGCCCAGCGCCGTACCCGCGCATGGTGCGCGACTTCCAGTCCGTGATCGGTCGTGAGGCGCGGGAGCAGATGCTCGCGCAGGCGGGCGCGCTGCCAAAGACGGTCATCGCGTGCGTCGGCGGTGGCTCGAACGCGATCGGCGTGTTCCACGCTTTTATTGACGATCAGGCGGTTCAACTCGTCGGGGTAGAGGCTGCCGGCGAAGGACTCGACACGGAACACCATGCCGCGTCCCTCTCGAAAGGGAAGCCGGGAGTGCTGCACGGAAGCTTGAGCTACTTGTTGCAGGATTCAGCGGGTCAGGTGCATCCAGCGCACTCGATCTCCGCGGGATTGGACTACCCGGGTGTGGGGCCCGAGCACGCCTACCTGAAGGACATCGGCCGCGCGACATATGTGGCCGTTACGGATCGAGAGGCATTGGAAGGATTCAAGCTGCTGAGTCGTCTCGAAGGGATCGTACCGGCGCTGGAGAGCGCGCACGCGGTGAGCTGGCTCGCGTCACAACGCGGTCGTTGGCGAGCCGACGACTCCGTGCTCGTCTGCATCAGCGGCCGTGGTGATAAGGACGTCGCACAGGTCAGTGAAATGGGCATTCTTGCGCCGTGACAGCTACCTCCGTGCCCACCGCCGGGGCAACGGAGGACGCTCCGTTTCCACCGGCTCCGGTCGAGGAGTTACTCCGACTCGTCGTCAAGGCGGGGCGCGCCCATCAGCTGTATCTCCCGAATAATCCGATTTACAAGGGAGCGCTCGATGCGCTTCGTGGTGGATTTGCTGCCGTATGGGCGCAGACCGATGAGATCACGCTTGCGCTCACCGAAACTGAGATCTCCTGGTATGACCATGTCGTGCTCTCCGAGCCGAGCAAAGGCGCCGACAGCTTGTCGTGGTTGTTCTTCAAGGATGGCGTTCGAGAGCTGAAGTTCCTCAAGGGATTCGAGGACAAGGAAGTCGTCGCGCTGCTCGGCATCCTTCAGCGCGCTCGTAAGGCAACACCAGACGAAGACGATCTCCTCACGATGCTCTGGGAAGCCGATTTCGCGTACGCGCGGTATCGTTACCAGGATCTCGCGATGGACCCGGCGGCGCCGGTCAGCGACAACACGCCAAAGACCGAGGTTCCACCAGAGCAAGTCGCACAGGTGACGCACACGTCGGTCACGGAGCAGGCGGCCGGGATCGTCAACATGTCCGACTTCGACGCGACGCTGTATTTCCTCGACGAGCACGAGATCGAGTATCTCCACAGCGAGATCAAACGTGAATACGATGACGACCTTCGCTCGCGCGTGACGTCGACGCTGCTCGACATCTTCGAGCAGCAATCGACTACCGCGGTGAGGCAGGAGATTCTCGGCATCCTCGACTCGACACTGGTCAACCTGCTTGCGACGGGACACTTCCGCGGCGTCGCGCATCTGTTACGCGAAGTTCAGGCAACGATAGAGCGCGCGCCGGAGCTCTCGGCAGATCACAAGCACGCGCTCAACGAGTTGCCCGTGCGGCTCAGCGCACCCGAGTCACTCGCCCAGCTACTCCAGTCGCTCGACGACGCAGCAGAATTACCGCCGCAGGACGAGCTGATGGAGCTTTTCTCCCAGCTCCAACCAATGGCGTTGGGCACGGTGTTCAGCTGGCTGCGACGCATTCATAACCAGAACGTGCGGGCGTTGCTCGAGGCCGCAGCCGAGCGTCTTGCTTCGCTGAACACCACTGAGCTGGTGCGTCTGATCCTTGCTCCAGAGCGGGAAATTGCGCTGGAGGCGATTCGTCGCGCCGGTGCCTTGAAGACCCCCGCGACCGTTCAGTCGCTTTCGAAGGTTCTGAGCGGGCCGGATGTCGAGCTCCGACAAATGGCGGTGCACGCATTGACCGAGGTTGGTTCGCCGAGTGCGTTGCAGGCGATGGAGCGTGCCGTCGAGGACGCGGACCGAGAGGTCCGGCTCTCGACCGTGCGCGCATTCACGGCACGCATCTACAAGCTCGTGCTCCCGCGAATCGATGCCGCCGTAAAGGGCAAGGCAATTCGCGACGCCGATCCGACCGAGAAGAAAGCGTTCTTCGAGGCCTTCGGTACGCTGGCCGGCGATGGCGCCCTCGAGTATCTCGACTCGGTGCTCAATGGCAAAGGCTTTTTGGGGAAGCGCGAAGATTCGGAGATGCGCGCGTGCGCCGCGATTGCACTCGGCCGGATCTCGAGCCCGAAGGCGGCCGACGTGCTTCGCAAGGCGTCTTCGGAGAAGGACGTCGTCGTACGCAATGCGGTGAACCGCGCGCTTCGCGGAGCGATCACGTGACGGCGGCTCCGACGCGACCCACGATGCCGTCGGCGACGTTGCCAAACGCCGATCCGAATGCCGGAGACTCTTACACTCGACGCGCGGGCCGCAGTCTGGTGTACGCATATCACGCGGCGCTACGTGCGATCAAGCTGTATCCCGTCGAGAACGCTGCTGTCCAGCGCGCGCTAGATGAGCTGACGACGCTCAGTCGCGAGATCATCGCCGCCGAGTCTGAGCTCGAGATCCGAACGTCCGGGGAGTTCATCTTCGTGAACGCCACACGGCTGCGGCTCGATCTCGACAATTATGCGAGCTTCAGTCACCTGTTGTCGCTCTATCGCCGAGCAGGTCTTGGCGCGCAGCACATCGATCCGTCCGTCACAGCCCGCGATTGGCTGGTCTTCTTGTCGCTGCTGCAAACGGCGCCCGGCAACGAGGAACCGGATCATGGCTTCGAGTCCCTGCTCTCGAAGCTGGATGCCGCTGGCGTACGCGCGTTCACACTCGCACGGCCGGCCGAGTCGGACAGTGACGACAAGGAGAAATCGAAGGAGCGCGCGAAGCGAACGTACGCGCAGTCGGTCGCGGTGACGAAGGATTTGATGACGGCGGTGCGCTTCGGCAAGAGCCCGAATATCAAGAAGATCAAGCGCGTCGTTCAAGGCATCGTCGACCAGATCCTGAACGAGGAGACGTCACTCGTTGGGCTCACGGCCATCCGCGACTACGACGAGTATACGTTCACGCACAGCGTGAACGTCTGCATCTTTTCCGTTGCGATAGGCAAGCGACTCGGCCTAACGAAGTTGCAGCTGTATGACCTTGGCATGTCGGCGCTGTTCCATGACATCGGGAAGTCGCGCGTGCCGTCCGAGGTGCTCAATAAGGCCGATGGTCTCACGGACGAGGAGTGGAAGCTGATCGCCGCGCATCCCTGGATGGGGGTTCTCGGCCTCTTCCAGCTGCGCGGCACGCAAGACCTGCATTATCGCGCGATGATCGTCGCGCACGAACATCACATGAAGGTCGATCTCACGGGGTATCCGCGTGCCTTGCGGCCACGTCAGATGAGCGTGTTCAGCAAGATCGTCGCTGTCGCCGA
Organism: Gemmatimonadaceae bacterium; assembly: GCA_035280125.1. Classification (GTDB taxonomy): domain Bacteria; phylum Gemmatimonadota; class Gemmatimonadetes; order Gemmatimonadales; family Gemmatimonadaceae; genus AG2. Next base: position 8,498 of record DATEGN010000435.1, read on the forward strand.
CGGATTCGATGCGGCGACTTCGCGCCGCGTCTATCAGACGACGCCGCTCAATCCGGCTGACGTGATGAAGGAAATGCGCGACAATCCTCGGCGCGGCATGGATCCCGTGTTGGTCAAGGCCTTCGTCAATCTCACCGGCATCTTCCCCGTTGGCACACTCGTCGTGCTCGACACTTTCGAGCTCGGTCTGGTGCACGCGGGGAATCCCATTGCCGAAATGCTCTCGCGTCCAATTGTGCGCATCGTGAGCGATGCGCGAGGCAATATTCTGTTCCCCGGCTATCTCGTCGATCTCGCGGATCGCGGTCCGGACGGCGCGTTCAAGCGAACTATCATCAAGACAGATCAACCCGATCGGTACGGCATTCGTGTCGGTGACTATTTCATCTGAGCGCGTTGCTGAGCGCTTCACGCAGCTGCGTGCGTCGGGCCGACGCGCGCTCGTTCCGTATATCACGGCGGGTCATCCGTCGCCGCAGGCTACGATCGAATTGCTGAAAGGTCTGGAGGGGGCCGGCGCTGATGTCATCGAAATCGGCGTTCCGTTCTCCGATCCAATGGCGGACGGTCCAATCATTCAGGCGAGCTCGCAGAAGGCGCTGGCGAGCGGAATGAACTTCGACGGCGTGCTCGCGACTGTGTCACGGGCACACCTTCGGATTCCCGTCGTTCTTTTTACATACTTGAACCCTCTTCTTGCCGCCGGTCGCGATGCCTTGACCCGTGCCGCGGAATCGGGTTTTTCGGGCGTGCTGGTGACGGACTTGCCCGTCGGCGCCGACCCGGAACGGGAGCAATGGTTAGGCGAGGGACCGCTTGCGTTCATCCGCTTGGTCGCGCCAACCACCCCGACTCCGCGGATGGCGGAGATTGCGCAGCATGGCAGCGGGTTCGTTTACCTGATCAGCCGACTCGGGGTGACCGGCGTGCGCGATCAGCTCCCGGTCGAGCTCCCGCAGACGATTGGCCGCCTGCGCGAGGCCACGGATCTTCCCATCTGCGTCGGCTTTGGCGTATCGCGGCCGGAGCAGGCGCGCGCGGTTGCGGCGCTCGCCGATGGTGTCGTTGTCGGCAGCGCGATCGTCCGCGCCGCGGACGACAACGTGTCGAGCGCGATCGCCCTGGCATCATCGCTCCGCGCGGCCATCGACACGGTGTCGCCATGAAAATCTTTCTCTCCGGTTTCTCGCGCGCGTTAGGCCTGATCGGGTTGGCGCTGCTCGTCGCCACGCTGACGTACGATCATCGATGGACCGGCGAGTGGGGCGGCATGATCCTCGTTTTCGCGGCGACGATTCTGCTCCGAACGTACCAGGTTCCGCTCACGAAGTACGGCGCGCTGAACTTCCTCGCGTTTCCCGCGATTGCCGGCGCGATCATCAATGGCGCCGGCAGCACCGCAATCGCGTTGTACAGCGGCGTATTTGTTACTGATCTGCTCATCCTGCGTAAGGGCACCGAGCCGAGCGCGATCAATGCTGGCCGCGAGGTGGTGGCCTTGGTCAGCGCGTACGGCTTCTTCGCGTGGATTGCGGTCGCGACCGGCTCGGCCCATTCAGCGGGAATTACCACCGACGGGCTTCCTGCTCTGGCTGTTTTCGCGTTGTCGTATTTCGTTCTCAGCCGCACGCTGCTCTATTTCAGCCTCCTCTGGCGCGATAAGCTGCTCGAGGAGGAGAAGTCGCTCATCCTTCGCTACGAGGTCATCGGCTTCGGGGCCGGGCTGATCGCTGTCGCCGTCGTTCTCGCGACCATCAGCGCCATTGGACCCGTTGGTTGGGTGTTCGTTGGCGCAATGCTGGTGGTGATCGGCGTCCTCGTGAAGCGCATTTTCGAGGAGGCCGTCTCGGCCGAAGAGCTGAACAAAATCCTCGCGATGGAGCAGGTCGTCTCATCGGACATGAGTCTCGCGGACGCGTTCCTGCGCATCGAGGCGCTCGCGCATCGGCTCGTCGACTGGAGGGAGTTTCGCGTTTTTCGCGTCAATACCTCAGGGCCGCAGCTCGCCTGGAGCTCGTCGGGCGGATTTCTCGCGACGACGCAGCCGCAGCCGCCGTTAGGCGTTCGGCTGCGACGGCTGGCGCTGGAGACGGGTCAGGCAGTGATCGTGACCGACGCCAGCCAGGACCAGAGGCTCGAATCGCGGCCGCGAGACGTCTTGAGCATTGTCGTCCTGCCGATGCGCTTCGGCGACCGCAACGTGGGCTTGCTGGAGCTCGAGCACCACAAGCGCGCGGCGTACACGGTAAAAGATGTCGCGATGATCCGCCGCTTCGCGAACCAGCTGGCGACCACACTTCACATCGACGAGCTCAAGACGCCGCTGCTCGAGGCGATGCGGCGGGTGAGCTCTCAGCTCGAGACGCTCAACGAATCGGCGCAAGCATTGCGTGGAGGCGGCGAGTCGGTCGCGAAGACGATCGGCGACATCTCTCGCGGCATCACCGAGGAAAGCGATCAGCTCGGCCGCAGTCTCGAGGCCACGCATTCACTGCACGAAGCCACGGCGCAGGTCGTCGAGCACGGCTCGAGCGCCGCGAACGCGAGCCAGAAGGCCACTGAAATCGCCGCCGAGCATCGCCTAACGATCGGCACGGCCATCGAACGTCTCGTCAGCGCCAAGGGCTTCGTGGCCGAGAGCACATCGCAGATCGATCAACTCGTGCGCACGACAAAGCGGATCACCGAATTCATTGCCGTCATTCGCGAGCTGGCGGATCAAACGAACCTCCTTGCGCTCAACGCCGCCATCGAAGCCGCG
>DATEGN010000436.1:0-4097 GCA_035280125.1 Gemmatimonadaceae bacterium
GCGCGTGTGCCGCCGCCAGTATCAGTGAAATTCGATCGATGAAGTCTGGCGCGATGTCGATCCGCCGGAGCTTGGTCTTGATCGTACGCAGCGTCTCGGCGCTGAATCCAACTTCTTGTGCGCAAGCCGCGCACGTCGCGATGTGCTCGCGCGCGAGCTCCATTTCGCGCGGCGATAGCTGACGGTCGATGTACTCGTCGAGACGACGAAGCACATCCTCGCAGGTGTATCGATCGATCGTGCTCATCGCTCCTCCCCCGTCTGCGGAGTTGGCTTTCCGGCGGGAACGATTCCCTGGTCGACCGCGAGTTTCCAGAGACGCTTCTGGAGCATCCGCCGGCCACGGTGCAAACGCGACCGAACTGTTCCGAGGGGAATGCCAAGCATCTCCGCGATTTCTTCATAAGAGAAATCGTCCATGAGGTACATGGTACACACGGTGCGAAACTCGTCAGGCAGCGATGCGAGTGCCGCGGTGACGTCCTCGGTCGCCAGTTTGTCGAGCGTGGCCTGCACCGGGTCCGGTTGCTGAATGAAGCCAGCGTCTAGCATCTGTTCGAACAGGTACATCTCATGCGCGTTTTCAACGTCCTGGATCGAGGAAACTGGGCGGTATCGGCGATAAGCCGTGTAGAAGTGATTCATGACGATCTTGAAAAACCACGCCTTGAAGTTCGAGCCAAGGCGAAACGTGTGCCGACTGCGCAGCGCGGACAGGGCAGCTTGCTGAACGAGATCCTCAGCGTCCTGCCGGTTGCCGGTGAGACGGAATGCCACACCGTAGGCGGGCGTCAAGGCATCGCGGAGCATCAACTCGAAATCCGCATACGAAACAGGCTGCGGCGCGACCGAAGACGAGAGTGCCGGTGGAGCTTGGTCGGAACATCTGAGATCCGTCATCGCAGCGCCCTCACGAGAGGGACTTGGGCTGGGCTAACATCACCCGTGTTCGCGGTCGACGCAATGTTCATCAGGCGATCACCGCCATTTCCGGACTGCCGTTGATATCCAGATTCGCATCGCGGTCGTCAGAGCATCCGACAGAACATCTATCACCCTCAGTTGACCGCGACCATGTCACTGTGTGCTCGTGTAACGACGGCCGAGGCGATAGTGTTCCCTCGATTTTCCCGCTGTCGTGCTCACCATACTACTCAACGACGGATGCCAAGTGACATGTCCAGCGGCTTGGCCAGCGTTTCCTTATAAGGTGTGAATCCCTCGTCCAAATAAAGCGTCCGCGCGGGAGCATTCTGACTCAATACGTTGATTCTCAATTCCGATGCGCCGGCGTCCCGAGCGTAGCGTTCAGCCGCGTCGAGTAGCGCGCGAGCGATGCCCATGCGCCGGAAGCCCTCGCGAACGACCAGCTCGGCGACCAGTGCGTAATGACCTGGCGGATCGTCGAGTGCCTCGAACGGCACACGCGCAAGCACCATGACGAGACCAACGATCTCACCACGTCGCTCAGCCAGGAAGATTGCACCGGCGTGGTTGTGGCAGTGCACGTGCATCTGTGCGAGATATTCATCGACCATCGATTCGCCAGGTCGAAGGCGGTGGTCGAACCCTCGCTCCGAGTCCTGCAGCTCCACCATGCATGCACGACAGGCGGCTTCATCACCGCGTTGGTATGGCCTGATCATCGACGGGCAGTCGTCGTGACTGACGGTATCGAACCCACAATCCCTCGATCGATAGCGCCCCAGGACCGCCAAGCGCGAGGAGTGTCAACGCGGCCACGTACAGCAGGTTGATCTCATAGCCCGGAGGTCCGAAGATCGGGCCTGTAGCAGTCAGTCCGATCGTGTTGACGGCGCTGAAGCCGTAATGGATATGCAACGAAAACATCGCAACGAACATTGACGCGATGAGCGGCGCGCTTGCGATCGCCACGAAGACGCCGAAGAGAATCGCCAGACCGCCGAACGTCTCGAGCAGAGTGACCAGCCAGGCGGTCGCGGTCGGCGCAGGTACACCAATGAGACTCAATAAATGGGCGAAGGCTTCCGGCCCTCTATGCCACTTGGCGAGTCCATGGGCGATAAATCCGTAACCAACAATCGCGCGAAGCGGTACGATCGACCAATCGCGCAACGTCTTTCCTCTCCAGGACACGATCCTATCCACTTGCCCTCCATCGGCTCCGACGATGCCGATGTCGAACGAGGACGTTGGCCGATTGGTTCTCCGGAGCCAAGTCGACATTCACACGTTCTAACGCAGCGCGAACGCGCGCACGCAGGGACACTCGGGACTCACCATCGGGCAGCGCCAGCGCCTCGGCTGAGTTCAATTGGCCAAGTGCATCCTTCATCGCCCGAGCAAATGCAAAGCGACGGGCACACAGCGAACACGTTTGCAGATGCGCGTCGACCTCTTCGCGATCGAGACGGCTCGAGCGGTTGTCTATATAGTCCCACAGACGCCGCACCGTCGTTTCGCAGTCGATGAGCGTGGGTGCTCGCGAGTCGGTGAAGGAACGGCGAGTCGCGGTACCTGTCTTCTGCTCGCTTGGCTGCCGTACGCGACTCGCGTGGCCAGGGCCCGTGTTTGGAGTCCGAATCCCGGCGTCGCGCGCATATTCGAACAGCTGGTCCTGCAGCACGCGCCGAGCGCGAAATAAGCGCGACCGCACTGTGCCGATTGGTACGGCGAGAATGGCGGCAGCCTCTTCATAACTCCGCGCGTCGACGTCGATCAGCGTGATCACGGCGAGAGAACTCGGCGGCAAGGTATGAAGCGCGTCGTCGAGCGCGGCCTTCAAATCCATCCGGTCGAGAATGCCGACGATGCCGGATCGCTCCGCCTCGTAATGCGCGCGAGCGGTCGCCAGTGAGCTCAACTCCGGGTCGTGCTCGGGCGCTTCGACGTAGCGCGATTCGCGGCGAAGCATTCGCATGTACGCATTGTGACAGACCGCAAGCAGCCATCGCTTCGGGTCGGACCCTGAGTGGAAGGTGTGCCAGCCACGAAGCGCCTGAAAGTACGTCTCCTGCACGAGGTCGTCGGCGCGAACGGGATCTCGCGCGAGGGATCGCGCAAAGCGGGCCACATCGCCGAGCAGTGGCATCATGAGCGCTTCGAAGAGTTTAGTGTTCATGGAACCGCCCATTGGTGAGCGATGTCGCGCGAGCAATCGCGCGCACGGGACACGGACCCATGCGTGGGCTTTAACGCCGATAAAACCAAAAAGGTTCCCGCCGCGGTGTTCCGCGAAAATCGGGAACCATCCGCGCCGCTGTGGCTACGTGAGACACCCGGAGTCCGCACTCCGGGACTTACGACTTCACGGTACAGGAGAATCAACATGAATGTGCATCGCAGGACTTCGTGGTTCGTCGTTGCGGTCACCGCAGTCGCGTATGCGGCGTGTGCTGACCAATCGTCGACCACCGGGCCGCTCACGAAGGAAGCGGCGGCGCTCTCGCTCGATCGCGCCGCGCCTCACGCTGATCCCGATAAGGGCGGCGCGGTCTATACCAGTACGAACGCGACCGATGGTAACACGATCATCGCCTTTCATCGTGGCGCCGATGGTACGCTCAGTCGAATTGGGAGTTTTGCAACGGGAGGGTTGGGCGTGGGCGGAACGGTGGACCCGTTGACTTCCCAATTCGCTGTCGTGCTGTCGGCGGACCATGACGCGCTCTTCACGGTGAATGCGGGAAGCAATCAGGTCTCGAGCTTCCGAGTGAATGAGGACGGCGCGTTGGAGCTCGCCAGCGTCGTCTCGTCAGGCGGCGAGCGGCCAGTGAGTCTGGCTGTGCGCGGCAGAACCTTGTACGTGTTGAACACGGGCGACAACACGCTGGTCGGATTTCGCGTCGAGCCGGGCGCACGCCTCGTGCGCATTGCGAATGGCACATCGCCACTCGCTTCTGGTGCTGATGGTGCCGCGGCGGTCCGATTCACACCGGACGGTAGCGAGATCATTGTCGCCGAGCGGGTGAGCAATCGCCTGGAGGTCTTGCCGGTTCTTCGCAACGGTCGATTAGGCGAGCCAGTCGTCAGCGCGGCAAGCGGTGGTGCGTCGTTCGGATTCGACATCACGCGGAATAATCAGCCCATTGTGTCGGAGACTCAGGGCTCCGTGA
>DATEGN010000437.1:0-16080 GCA_035280125.1 Gemmatimonadaceae bacterium
CGGGGGACGGGGGACGGGGGACGGGGAAGGCAGGAACGTTTAGAAGTTCCCTACCTTCAAGCCCGTTCCTGGTTTCCCCGTTCGGTGTTCCCCGTTCCCCGTCCCCGTTCTCCCGCCATCAATGCTTCGTGAGGATGGCGATGACGCCCGCCATGTTGCCACGGCCGAAGGCGTATTGCGCCTCAGACGCGCTGTAGAACTTGATCGACTCGATCATGGACGCCTCGATCGTTCGCAACGTGCTGATGTCACCGTAGTACATGTTGTCGACATACACGTTGGGCTGTGCGGCGGGCTGCTGCGGGTCAACGCTCATTTTCCCGCGAACGGTGAGGAACAGCGGGCGCAGCTTCCGCACGGCGTCGTACGCCGAGGCGGCATGCACCGAGTCGATCTCGGCTTCGGTAATGGCTGACGTCTCGCTGCCGGCGGTTCCGACTGGATGGAAACAGCGTACGCTGCCTAACGTCAGGCACGCGGCGAGGAAAAGACATGCCCGACGATTCGCGCGATCCCGTGCGACATGTGACATGCAGACCTCCCGAGCCAAGGTCAGTCGGTGGCGAGCTGCGTTGGCGAAACTCGCGCCAGGCCAACATGCTCCGTCTTCGATGCCAAGAAAAGAGCAGCGCGCCGCCCGGTGGGCTGGGCGGCGCGCTCCGTCTTTCCGATGACCCGTTTGACCGGTGAAAACTTACGGCTGCGGCGTAATGTTCCCGCCGCGTGCCGCCGCTTCGTTCGCCGGGATCGGCAGAGCCGACTGCAGCGGATCACTCGCGTGGCTCGGGTCCGATGTCACGTTGGGCATGCCAGGCTGCGTCACGTACGCCTTTGTGATTCCACCATACTCACGCAAGGCGATGAGGTGATACGGTCCTTCGTAGATGAAGGAATAGCGATACTCGTACAGGATTGCCGTGCGCGCTGCGCCCACATCGGCAAACGTCGCGTACGGTGCAAGGCCCCCCTCCTGCGTGCGAACGAAGTTGACGTCGGTTGTTGCAGCCCCGAGAGCACCCGTTTCCGCCTCCGCTTGCGCGCGCGCGAGAAAGAACGCGGCGTTCCGAACCATCGGGATCATCCGCGTGAGGTTGCTCAAGATCGCCGGGTCCGTGACCGGATCACGATAGGTCAGCGTCAGACCATTCACCGTCGCGGACGGCTTCGCAGACTGCGCGATCTTCGACGACCGCAAATCACCTGTCTGAATCGACTGCACGAAATTGTCGGTCAGGAAGATGTGATTGTCGACGAGCGGATTCGAGAACGACTCGGGCGCGTTGGGATTCATCTGATAGTACGGCCCCGCCGCCAGGTCGGCGGCCGTTGGCGCAGTGAGGCCGGCCAACGCGGTGTTCAGCGCCGTGATGGCAGTCGCGAAACACGACGCGCATGGACTCTGATGATCGAAGCCTCGATACAGTTCGACCAGCCCCTTTAGCCCGCGGTTGAACAGGATGAGATTCGCGGTGTGTGTGTAGTTGCCGTTCGAGGAGAACCCACCAGGCAACGTGAACGGCATCTTCGTGCTTGCACTCGCGAAGCTCGCATTCGCCGAATCGAGCAGGTTCGAGATATAAGTGAGCGCTGCCTGCTTCGTGCGAATTGGATCGAGCGTCGCGCCGACAGAAAGCTGAATCGGAATGCCCAACGAGTCGCGCACCTGAATCAAGCGGATGTAGTCGAACGCCTTCATCGTTTGCACGAAACCGAGCGTCGCCGCCTTGTCGCCCGCAGGGAGTGTGTTCAGCGAAGGGTTGGCGATGAGCTGGTTCGCCGCCCGAATTTCCGAGTAAAAGCCCGTCCAGGTCGACGAGCCGATGAAATCGCTCGGGTCGATCGGAACCGCGATCAACTCGTTAATGAAGCGTGGCTCGTTTGGATCGATGCGAACCGCGTTCCGCGCTTCGGTCTCGGGATAGAGGAGATAGCCGAACACCATCGCCGACGCACGATCCTGGGCGACGACGCCCGAGACGAGGCTCTGAATCGGCTGCGCCGTGCCAGCGACGACGTTGTCCTGGCTCGGTGCGTTCAGCGCGTCTTTGCAACCCGCGCACAGCGCGATGGTCGCGATTAACGCCGCAATTGACTTTTTCATATGTGCGATCATCGCGGTTAGAAGTTGACGTCGGCAGAGAAGAAGAACTGGCGACTCGGCGGATACGGAGCGAGATCCCACAGCCGACTGAGCGCAGCGTTACCAAAGTTCGAAACTTCGGGGTCGAGACCGCGATACTTCGTCCAGGTGTAGAGGTTGCGGCCGCTCAGCTCGAAGCGCACGTCCTTCGCCGAGCCGCGGAAGAGCGTGCTCGTGAGGCGCGGGCTGAGGGAGTAGCTCAACGTCACCTCGCGCAGCTTCGCGAAGCTGCCGTGCTCGAGGAAGGACGGGTGACCAGCGGCGTAGCCTGTTTGATCGATGCGGTTCATCGCCGTGTCGGCGAGGTTTCCGCCGGGGACACTGCTTTGGCCGTTGGCGCCCGTCTCGAGGTACGTCTGGCTCAAGTCGGCGAGCCAGCCGCCCTTGCGCCAATCAATGAGCGTCGAGAGACGGAACGGTCCAGCGGTGAAGTCGTTGTTGAAGCCCATCGTGTAATCCGGGCTCTCGGAACCATAGAACTGCTCGTGGCGCGAGCCGTCGGCGTTGAAGCCGTTGAAGGCGACCACTTCGTCCTGCGCATACCCAACCTGCACCTTCGTACGCGCTGTGCGCTCGCCGAAGCCGCTCCCCGTATAAAAGGCGGGCACCGGCAGCGACGTCACCATGCCGCGGTTCCTCGCATACGTCGTATGCGACTCCCACGTGAACATGTGCGTCTGGATCGGGATGATGCCGACTCCGATTTCCGCACCTTTGTTCGTCAGCGAGCCACCGTTGATGATCTGCGTCGTGAAGCCCGTGGACGGCGCGGGGGCCGCCTGTAGAACCAGACCCGACGTCCGCTTGTCGTACAGCGTGAGCTCGCCCGACCCACGTCCGTGCAGAAACTGCAGGTCGAAGCCGCCCTCGGTCTCGTTCGTGACTTCTGGTTGAACGTTTGCTAAACCAAGCGTCGCCGAGGGGCGAATGCCGACGCTGCCGTCTTCGAGGAGCTGCGTGAGGAACGTGTACTTGAAGTTGACCGGCACGCGGTTGCCCGCCTTGCCCGTCGCGAGGCGCAACTTGAGGTTGTCGACGCCCAGGCCGCTGAACGGCACGTTGTACGACGCCGAGAACTTCGGAAACGCGTAGAACTTGGCCGTATCACCGTTCGTGCTCGACCGTTCGGCGTTGACGGCAGCGGTGAGATAGAGCCGGTCGCTCAGCGTGGCGAGCTCCTCCTGCGCGAAATAGGACAACGTCTTCGCCAGCGATTGCTGCTCGAACGATCCGGTCTGGATGGCCGTCGTGTAGTTGGTGACGCCCTGGAGCAGGCCCCGGCCCTGATTGACCGACTGAGTGAATTGCGATCGCTCCTGGCGCAGACCGAAGGACGTCGTTGCCGTCGCGAGGCGTGCGATGTATTTGTGAATCAGCGTCGCGTTCAGGTTCGCGTTCGCGATGTCGGAATTGCCGTCGACGACCGTGCCCGGATACGGGCTGATGTTTTGGCTTTGCTCGATATACGTGTTCGGCGGCGAGTAGACGCGCCCATGATCGTTATAGGCGTCGATACCCGCGAGCGTGTTCAGGTTGAGCGACTGCGTCTGCGAGTTGTACATGCTCCACTGCGCCTGCACGCTGCCGATGAGGCGGTAGACCTCCTCCGGCGTGCGAATCGCTTCCTGGTCCTGGAGGACGTTGGCGCCGCCGGAAATGTACGGATCGGATACGTACTGACCCGTCAATGGATCGCGTTGTCGTGGGTCGAACCACGTCGGCGTCGCACCCATGATGGTGTACGGCGCGATGTTGTTGTTGTCGTTACCGGAGATGCCACGCTCGGTGAGCGTGTGCATGATCTGCGAGCTTCCGATGAAGTTGATCGGTCCGACGAGCTGATTGAGGTTCAGATTCAGCGCCTGCTTCGTGTAGCCCGAGTTGACGGCGAGACCGCCGTCGTGCTTCACCGTTCCCGATGCGTAGTACGTCGTTGCCTGACCTCCGCCGCGCACCGACAGCCCGTCTTCGTAGGACAGGTAGTGGTGTCCGTACATGAGCTCTTGCTCATCGACACAACCGCCGTAATCAGCCGGCGTGAGAGTGATCTTGTACACTTGCTGCGCGATGGTCTGCGCATCCGCGAAGCTGAAGCAGCGCATCTTGTAGCTATTCGACATCGCCTGCGTGCCGACGCGCTGGATGAAGTTCACCGTCGGCCTGCCAACCTGACCCTTCTTTGTCGTAATGACGACGACGCCATTCGCGCCGCGCGAGCCGTAGATCGCACCCGCCGACGGACCCTTGAGAATTTCGATACTCTCGATGTCCTCTGGGTTAAGATCGGCGATGCGGTTGACCTGCTGGTCCTGGTTGTTCGTGATGCCGCCGCCGGCGCCGGTGATCGAGTTCAAGCCGATTCCAAACGCGTCGTTGTTGACGATGACGCCGTCAACGACGTACAGCGGCTGGAACGCGCCGTTCACCGTATTGCTTCCACGGATTTGCAGCTGAATGCCGCCGCCTGGCGCACCATTGTTTTGCGTGATGACTGCGCCTGGGACTTTGCCCTGGAGCGCGTTTTCGACGTTCGGCTGCGGCACGCGATTCACTTCGGCCGTGCCGACGACCGTCACCGCGTTTGCCGCGTTCTGACTCGACACGGTTGTCGCCTGTCCCGTCACGACGACGGTCTCGAGCTGAAGGAGATCCGCCTCGAGTTGAATGTCGAGTGTCGTGCCACCGGTCGGCAGGAGTTGACTCGCGCGTTTATAGCCAATGCGACGGACGACAATCGTTTGCGCGCCGTCGGGAACGTTGTTGAGCGCATAACGGCCGTCTTCGCCAGTGATTCCGCCGATCGTGGTGCCCTGTACGGATACGGTCGCGTTTGGTATTGGCTGACCAGCGGGCTCGGTGACCCGGCCAGTCACTCGGCGTTGCGCATCGGCATGGGTGCTGACAAATGCCGAGAGAAGCACCACGACGAGAGCGACTCCGAAATGTCGGAGCTGTGCGCGTGCTTTCCGCAACGCGCTCGTACCGAGACGCGCGGGAGAGCGAGGGTGGAGGTGTGATGGCATGCCTGCGGCTACCTCAGTTGAAAGTGGGGCGAAGGCGGGACGCAAAGTGTTCGCGTTTCGCTGGGACGAACCGCGTTGGGGGCCGTACCGCGTCAGCGACTACTAAACTCGCCGGTGGATAGGCCGGTCACATCGCGTAACGAGAGGGCTCACGATGCATGTGATCGGCACGCGATGGCTGGAATAAAAACACGGGACGAGCGCCCGATCACTAAGATTTCATAAATGATTTCGTCCCACTCGTACACGCCGCGCACCGACTTGCGGTAAGGCGATACGGTGATTACAGGACGGCAATTAGCGTTTTATAATCGACCGCGCCGGCTCCCTCGAGCCGTGACTTGACTTCGTCACGCGCGGGAGCTATGGCTGCTGCAGCCCATCCCGCTGGCGCCCAACGGTGAGCCACGGCGTGATCGACAGCGCAACGACTGGTCTCGCGCGCATACCGATGCGATAGCCGACCGGGTACCCGACATCCACGCGCAGCGTCGCGCCCGGCGTACGCGACGGCGCGAGACGGAGTCCGAGGCCCACGATGCTCGCGCCAGCATCGGCATCGCCGACGGCGGAGTCCCATCGCCGCGCGAAGCCGCCAAAAAGAGCGGCATCCAATTCGGTCCAGCGGCTGACATCGAGCAGTCGGAAGTCGCGCTCCAGCGACGCGCTTCCCGCCGCGCTCGCCAGCCATGCCCATCGCGGCAACATCACGCCAATCGGATCGATGCTCGCCAGCGCACGCACGTTGGGGTCCGGATTGAATAGTTGCTCGGCGGCCATGCGGAGCACCCACGCGCCGTTCGCGGCCGGCGTCACGCTCACCATCGAGGCGCGCGCCGCGCCGGCCTCGAGCGACTCACGAGTGAGATATCCGCTCGTCCACAGTCCACTCACCAGCAACGATCGATTGTTCAAGGTCCAGACGCGGCCCAACCATCCGTCGACGTGCGTCTTCTCACGACCATCGGCGCCGTCGCGACCGAATCCCGTCACGAGCTCCCCCTCCGTGCCACTCGGGACGTCCACGATCCCGTCATGCCGAAGCACCCAGCCTAACGTATCGTACCTCGTCGAGCGACGATGTACACCGACGTCGACGCCAACGAATCGGCGATTGACGAGACTCCGCCCCAGCAACGGCTCGAGGGGCGACCAGACCACCGATGCGCGCTCGGCCTCCGCGCCAACGAGCAGATACACGGCGTGCGCAGCGAGCTCGCTCGTTAGGCGACGTCCGCCAAGCATGATGACGCGCGCCTGATCGAACGCGTCGCCATTGCCGTGCTCGACGTCGCGATAGCTGCCGATTCCGCGCAGATCCGCCGTCCACGCATCGGCGATCGTGCGACGGCGCGGATGCAGCGCGAAGTTCCACGCGTCGCCATCGGTATACACCGTCGCGCCCGCCTGACCATCGACACGGCCTCCCCACAACGCCGGATCGTGGATGCTCGCACCGCCCCCGAGGCCCTGAAGGTCCGATTGAAGCGTTAGGCGTGCGAATATGCCACTGCCCAAGGCATTCGACTCGGACAGCCCCAGCGCCACGGAACGAGGACGGACAGCGACAATCGGTTGCTCGCTCCACGCATCGCGCGTCACGACCGTAATCGCGACGCCGGCCGAATCGCTGCAGGTGCGCGCGACGAGCTGGGCGTCCTCGACGTACGGCAGCATGCGAATACGCCGCATCGATTCGGCCACGCGGACGCTGTCGATGAGATCACCCGGCGCAAACAAGAGGTCACGTCGGATCGTGCTTTCTCGCGTCGCCGTATGAAGACGCGCAAAGGCACGAGCCGCAGAGGGGAGTGCCGCGGGCGGAAGCACAGCGACGTTGACCGCGCGAATTGGCTGGTCCGCGAGTGCACTCAGACCAACGCGAGAGATCGTGCTGTCGCAGTGTTGCGCCAACGCGTGAACGCGAGGCGCGGCAAGCGCGATTGCCGAGAGAAGGGTACCGAGGACTCGCACGTCGTTCCGACTCCAGAAGGCCGTCACCGAGCGCGGACCAGGGCCAGCGCGCAACACGCGATCGTGCACTGGCGCGCACGGAATGGCAACTCACAAACCAGGACTGCCGCGCAAAGATTCCAAAATGCTCGAAGAGACGCAAGAAGATTTCTTCACGCTGTTCCTTCTTGCGAGAGCACACCGCACGATCCAAACATGCAGTACGCCGGACCCTGTTCGACCACCTTCGACCCTCGTCAGCAGTCGCTCATGTTCGCCATCGCGCCGGAACAGCGCGTGCGGTCGATTCTCGTCATCGATGACGAGCCGCAGATCCGGCGCGCAGTCCGGAATGCGCTCGCTCCGCTGAGCGAGCGCGTGCTCGAGGCGGCTACGGCCGTCGCCGGCCTCGACCTCGCCGCGAGCGCGCGTCCCGATCTCATCGTGCTCGATCTCGCGCTCCCCGACATGGAAGGTGAGGAGGTGTGCCGCGACATCAGGCTCTGGAGCCGGATGCCGATCATCGTGCTCTCCGCTCGCGACTCCGAGGACGAGAAAGTAAAGCTCCTTCGCGCAGGCGCCGACGACTACATCACGAAGCCGTTCGGACTGCGTGAGCTCGAGGCACGCGTCCAGGTTCAGCTCCGGCGGGTCACGACAAGCACCGAGTCCGGCGGCGTCGGCATGATCGAGCTCGGCGACATCCGCATCGACTTCAATTCGCGCCGCGTGACTCACGGGAGCGACGTCGAGCACCTCACGCCGATCGAATGGAAGTTGTTGCGCGCGTTGAGTACTGATGTCGGACGCACGCTCACGCACCGACAGATCTTCGACGCCGTATGGGGACGGCCATTCGGCAATCCACAGCAGTACCTGCGTGTGCACATCACGAAACTCCGCCGAAAGATCGAGCCTGATCCATCGAATCCGGTGCTCGTCGTCACCGAACCAGGGATCGGCTACCGATTCGAGCTGCCGACCGAATCGAGATGACGAGAATCGAGCGCCCGTCGCCGCGAGTCGTGCTGTCCTGGTTGGTGTGGCTGAGCGTGCTCACGCTCGCGACCATCGTGCTGCATGAGCGGCGCACTAATCTGCAGCAGGTTCATGTTGTGCTCATCTTCCTGCTCATCGTGCTCGGTGGAACGGCGTACGGTGGACGCCTGCTCGGCATTGGCCTGGCAGTCAGCGGTTTCGTTCTCATCGATTATTTCTTTCAGGCGCCCTACGACCGTCTTACGGTTGGGAGTTCGCTGGATTGGTTCGTGCTCGTCGCCTTTCTCGCGACCGCCGCCGTGACGACGAATCTTCTGGGGCGTGCGCAGCGTGCGGCGGCCCGCGCGAAACGTCATGCGAGCGAGGTCGCGCACCTTTCGCGCTTTGGCGGCGAGCTGCTGAGCGCCGGACGGGCGCAGCAGGCGCTCGAGGCGGTCGTCGATGCGGTGCGTGAGACGCTCGGCGCGCACACCGGTCTCGTATACCTCGTGCACAGTGACGACGAAGTGGAGCTCCTCGTGCGACGCGGCGCCGAGTCGACGCCCGATCTCGCCGTCGTCCGGGACGTGGCGCGCGGCAATGGCGAAGCCGGTGTCCGCCGCGACGGCTCGCTCGTTAGGCACCTGATGACGGGCGACACGGATAGCGCGCCCGATGCGGACACCGATCGCAACGGACGCGGCCCACCGCGCGACGAACAACTCCTCGCGCTCTGGATGCCGCTGCGCGTCCGTGACCGCATCGTCGGCGTCGTCGGCGCGATGAGCGACAAGCCGCTCGATCTCGACGAGACCCATTGGCGATTCGCGCACGCGCTCCGGTTTTACGCCGCCCTCGCCGTGGAGCGCGTGCGTCTCGTGGCCGCAACCGAGCATGCCGACGCGATGCGCGAGACCGATCGCCTGCGCAACGCACTCCTCGCGTCAGTTTCGCACGACCTGCGCACGCCGCTCACGACGATCAAGGTGCTGGCGCAAGAGTCCATTAGACAGCGCAGCCTCGACACAGCCGTGAGCAATGCGCGGATCATCGAGGAGCACGCGGACCGGCTCGCGCGGGTCGTCGGCAACGTGCTCGACGTCACGAGGCTCCGTGGGAATACGCTACCTTTGCATCCAGAGTTCAATACCGCCGAGGATCTCATCGGCGCCGTCGCGCGACAGGTCGCCGGCATCCTCGGCGACCATACACTCGAGCGCCAGATCGATGAGGAAGGCTCATTGCTCGCAGGCTTTTTCGACTTCGTACACTCGCTTCGCATTCTCACCAATGTCGTGGAGAACGCGATTCGCTACTCGCCGGCGGGCGCCCCGATCATGCTCAGAGCGAAGCGAGACGGCGACGAGTTGGTGTTCGACGTTGCTGATTGCGGGCCGGGCGTTACGCCAGCGCAGCGCGAACGAATCTTCGAGCCCTTCTATCGTGCTCCGGGCGCGGCGCCGGACATCGGCGGCACGGGGCTCGGACTGTACATCGCGCGCGCACTGGCGGAGGTGCAAGGCGGCACGCTGACGTACAAACCGCGTGCGCCGACGGGCAGCGTCTTTGTCGTGAGGCTGCCGGCGATGGACGTGACCGAGCTGGAGCCCTCGGAGTGGCCGGAGGGCGAGGGGCTAGGGGCGCGGAGCTAGGAAGGTGCGAGGTGGCTCGGGGCTAGGGCGAGCGAGGAGACGCGGTTCACTCTCTACTCGCTACCCGCCACCCACTACCCGCCCACACGCCTCATCGCCGCTCCACCAACAGCCGCTCCCCCGTATGGTGCGCGCCAGTGTACGCGGTTAGGCGAATGGCGCGTCGGGCCGGAACGACCGTGCTGTCGATCGAAGTCGAGAAAGTCGTGCACGCCGACGCCTCGCGGCCCGGCCGGCGATTGACGCAGAGCTCCGGTGCGTGACCCGTCTCTTCGTGAACGTACCAGTACCCGTACCGCTGCCGCTCGATGTGCGGATTCTCGTCGTTCGGGGCGCGGCGAATGCGCATGCCGCCATCGTAACCATTCGACTCGAGTACCCAGATCGAGCTGTCACGCGGCGTCGTCTTCTGAACGTCCACCCACTCGCCGATGACGGCGGCGGGGTGGTTCGCGAGATCACCATGACTCCATGGCAACGATCCAGAACATGATATCGACGCGAGTACGAGGGCAACGCGGAATGGCTTCATCGAGGTACCTCGGCGTGTGGTACCTCGTGGAAGGCAACATATAGAAGTGGCAATATGAACAACGTCAGCACCGTCGCCGTGAGAAGACCGCCGACAATGACCGAAGCAAAGGGACGAGTCGTCTCAGCGCCGATGCCACGAGAAAGCGCAGCGGGCAGTAGGCCTAACGCCGCCATGAGCGCGGTCATCACGACTGGTCGCAGACGATCCGACGTGCCGCGACGCACCGCCTCGAGGAGTGGAAGCCCGTCGTCGCGAAGGCGGTTGAACTCCGTGACGAGAATGACGCCATTCTGCACGGAGATCCCGAACAGAGCAATGAATCCCACCGCCGCAGAAACGCTCAGATTTATTCCGCGTACCCAGAGCGTCAGAATTCCGCCGATCAGCGCGAACGGCAGATTGGCCAGGATGAGCGACGCGTACTTCACCGAGCTGAACGCGCTGAACAACAGAATGAAGATGAGCACGATACTCGCGGGGACGATCACCGCGAGCCGCTTTGTCGCCCGCCTCTGATTCTCGAACTGGCCGCCCCAGGTCATCCGATACCCAGAGGGAAGCGACACCCGCTTTGCCACGAGACTCTGCGCCTCGTCGACAAAGCCACCCTGATCGCGTCCGCGCACGGAGCACTTCACCGCGATACGACGCTCGTTGGATTCGCGCGAGATGCGCGAGGCGCCTTCGGAGCTCACGACTTCGCCTAACGTCGATAGCGGCACGAGGTGACCGTCGGACGCCGCGATGTCCAGATGCTCGATCGCTTGACGATTGTCGCGCGATTCTGGGATGAACCGCACGCGAACATCAAAGGCGCGATCGCCATCGAAGAACTGCGTAACTGGGCGGCCGCCGACGGCAGTCTCCAACGCGTCCGCGGCGTCGGCCACGGCAACGCCTTGTCGTCCCATCGCCGCGCGATCAAACTCGACGCGAAGTTGCGGCTGGCCGAACTGTTGCTCGACACCCACGTCCGCGGCGCCGTGTACACCGGCGATCACACGCTCGACCTCGACCGCCTTCTGCTGCAGTACAGCGAGGTCGGGACCGAAGATCTTGATCACCAACTCTCCGGTCACTCCCGAAAGCGCCTCTTCGACGTTGTCCTTGATGTATTGCGAGAAGTTGAGCTCGATGCCGGGAATACGATCGAGCTTCGTCTCCATGAGAGCGATGAGCGCATCCTTATCATGCGCTGACTTCCACTCGTTCCGCGGCCTGAGATCGGCATAGATCTCGAGGTTGTTCGAGCCTTTCGTGTCCGTTCCGTCGTCGGGGCGCCCTAACTGCGTGACCACCTGCCGAATCTCAGGATAGCCGAGCAATACGGCGCGCACCTGTCGCTCGACGATCTTCGCCTGGTCCAGCGAGATGCCCACGGGCATCGTGACGCGTAGCCAGATATTGCCTTCGTCGAGCTCGGGAAGAAACTCGGTACCCAGATGCGCTCCGATGAGCAAGCACACGCCGAGCGCAGCGAGCGCGCTGACCATCGTCACGCGTTTGTTGCCGAGAACCCAGTCGAGCAAGGGCATGAAGTGCCGTTGCAGCCAGCGCGCTGCCGGGGGCTCGTGCTTGCCCTGCTCCGGTGTCAGCCAGAAGCTGCTCAGCACGGGCACGAGCGTGAGCGAGAGAATCAGCGATCCAACCAACGCGAACGTCAGCGTGAACGCCATCGGCGAGAAGATGCGCTTCTCGACTCGCTGGAAGGTGAAGATTGGAAGAAACGCAACGATCACGATCGCCTTCGCAAACATGATCGGGCGACCCATCGCTTCGGCGATCGTTGCGAGCAAGTGTCGTTTCTCGACCGACGCGCGCAGATCGAAGTCGTGGCGCCGATCTTCGAACGTGGCCGTTTCGTTCGGCTCGGCGCCCGCCGGTGTCATTGGTGCCACGGGCGCCTCGATCTGGACGGTGTGACGGAGCTCGTCGGCGGTTGGTGGAGGCGTCAACACGAGTCGGACGAGAAATGCCTCGACCATCACGACCGCAGCGTCGACGATGATGCCAAAGTCGATAGCGCCGAGCGAGATGAGATTCGCCGACACACCCTGGACGTCCATCAGAATGAAAGCGAAGAGCAGTGACAGCGGGATCACGAGGCCAACGATCACCGCACTTCGCCAGCTTCCGAGGAAGGCGACGAGAATCACGAGGACGAGGAATGCGCCTGTCGCCAGATTCTCCTCGACCGTTCGCACGGTGTGCCTGACGAGTGTCTCGCGATCGTAGAACGGTACGATCGTCACCTCTTTCGGCATCACCGAGGTATTCAGCTCGGTGATCTTGTCGCGCAGCGGCGCCAGTACCTTGACGGCGTTGCCGCCCTTTCGCATCAGCACGATGCCTTCCACCACATCGTCGGCGCTATCCTTCGCGACGATACCTTCGCGTGGCGCGCCGCCGATGTGCGCCTCGCCAACGTCTTCCACGCGCACCGGCACGCCGTTTCGGGTCACGAGCGCCACATTCGCGATATCGTCCACCGACTTGAATATTCCGACACCACGTACGACTTGTTTCTCGTACCCGTGCGAGATGTAGCCGCCGCCCGCGTTCGCATTCGCGGCCGCAATCGCTTGCTCGACCTGGGCCAGCGTGAGGCCGTACCCGCGCAGCCGCACCGGATCGATGTCCACCTGATACTGCTTTACTTCTCCTCCGAACGACACAATGTCAGCGATACCGGAAACCGTGCGAATCGCTGGCTCGATCGTCCAATCCTCGAGCGCCTTCAACTCCGTCAGCGGTAAGTTGCCTCTGATCGTGTATCGGTACACCTCGCTCGTGGAGTTGGAGAGCGATCCCAATTGTGGCGTGACGTTAGGCGGTACGGGCACGCCTTGGAGTCGCTCCAGCGTTTGTTGCCGCGCGAAGTAGTCGGCCGTACCGTCCTCGAAGGTCATTGTCACTGTCGAAAGGCCGAGCATCGAGATTGACCGGATGTTCGACAGATTCGGCGCGCCGTTCAGCTGCCGCTCGATCGGCAGCGTGACGAGCCGCTCGATCTCCTCCGCTGCGTGCCCGGGCCACTCGGTGATGACTTGAACGTGAACGTCTTCGACGTCAGGGAATGCCTCGACATCAAGGTCGTCGAACGCGCGCAGGCCGATGAGCGCGACCAGCACCGTCGCGCCGATGACGAGAAGCCGCTGCCGCAGCGCGAAGCGTACAATCTTACGAATCATCTTTGTGCAACTATCACTGGTGCGTCATCAGGCGCGTTCACTCTCGCCCTCGAGGAACAAGCTGCCGTCCACGACAACGCGATCGCCCGGTTTGATTCCTGAAAGGATGACCGCCGATGCTCCATCGTCATCGCCGACGGTGACGACGCGGCGCACATATCTCCCAGGTGCGATCTCGAGATAGACAACGGTGTCGCTTCCGTGCGTGACCAGCGCTTTGGTCGGCACGACGAGCACCGGCGTCGCTTCAGGTGCCAGCACGCGAGCCGTTCCGGTCTCCAACGGACGCAGCAGATGCTCTGCGTTCGGCATCTCGGCGCGGACGACCGCCGTTCGCGTCTGCGGATCGAGCGTTCCGGACACGTAAGTCACCTTCGCCGCGAACTCCCGCCCTGGCGCGGCGTCGGTCGTGAATCGCAGCTTCACTCCCCGGTGGATCGCCGCGAGGTCGCGCTGATAGACGTTCGCCGTGAGCCACACGACATCGAGCGAGGTGATCGTGAACAGCGGCGTCGGCACATCGGGCCGCACCTCAGCCCCGGGATTGGCCGTCCGATCGACGATGACACCGCCGATGGGAGCATGTAGCACGTACTCCGAGCTTACCCCTCCGTCCTTAGCAGCTCCGTCTGCCCCGAGTGCGGCGAGACGTGATCGAGCACGGGCAAGCTCTGCTTTGGTCTGTTGATTGTCGTTTCGCGCCTGTTCCGCATCGCGCAGCGGAGCGACGTGATGTTGATAAAGATCCTCCGCCCGCGCGAGCGCCGCTGACGACTGGGCCGCCGCCGCTTGCGCCTTTGTAAAGTCACTGGCGGCCTGCGCCAAGTCCCCCGACACGATGTGCGCGAGCGGAGTCCCAGCCGCGACGGCATCACCCATCGACGCGTCGAGCGACGCGACGCGTCCCGCCACCGGCGTGAGGACGCGCACCGTTCGATCCTCGTTCATCGCAACCTGCGCCGGGAGCGCGGCGATGACGCGTTCGCTCCGAATCGTCGGCGTGGCCACCTTGATGTACGCGAGCTTTCCCGATGCGGTGTCGATGCGCACCTCGCCGGGCCCCACCGTTGGACTCGCCGCCTGCGCGGCACGCGGCGTTTCGCGGCAGCTGCTCGAGACCACGGCGAGCGCGCACAAACTCAACTCGCAGCACAACCAGCGTATGCTCACCGAGATACCTCGACGAAATCGAGGCCCGTCGCCCGCTCGAGTGCAAAGACACTCACCCAGTAGTCGTGAAGGGCCGTGAGATAGTCCGAGCGTGTGTCCGCATACGCTCGAATCGCCTCGAGCAAATCGGGCAGCCCCGATGCGCCGCGCTGATATGCATATTGAGCCGCCTCGAGGGCACCGGCGGCATCGGCAAGCAGTCCACATGCATATCGATCCGCCAGCTCGCGCGCCGTCGCATAGCCATCGAAGGCTAATGCGACATCGGAGCGGATCTGCATGCGTGTCCGATTCAACGCGACCTGGGCCGCCACCTCGCCAGCGGCCGCGCGCGCGCGCTCTCCACCGAAGATGTTCAGCACCGGCAGGGTCAGCCCAAGCGATGGCGCGACATGCTGACCCGAAGCGAACGGCGCAGCTGGCTGGTAGACCGCACCAGCGACCGGCACGGGAACGAGCGTCGCGCGCGCCAACGCTTGCGCCGCCGAGCTCTGCGCGAGCCGGTCCGTCGCGGCTGCGAGATCCGGTCGCCGGGCCAGCGCGAGCGCCAATACGGAATCGCCATTGATGTCGAGAGGCCGATACGCAAGGTGGCCAGTGATGCGTAAACTCGTATCGGGCTTCGGCGCTCCGAGCAGCGCTTCGAGGGTGAGACGAGTCGCATG
Source organism: Gemmatimonadaceae bacterium (assembly GCA_035280125.1). Lineage (GTDB taxonomy): Bacteria > Gemmatimonadota > Gemmatimonadetes > Gemmatimonadales > Gemmatimonadaceae > AG2. Next base: position 15,308 of record DATEGN010000437.1, read on the forward strand.
CTGCTGCACGAGCGCGCGAGACACAGTTGCCATCGCGTGCGCAAGCTGCAGACGCGTCGTGACGACATCGCGCTCGGCGATACTCCCACTGCGGAGCAACGTCGAGTCGGCAGCGAGAAGGCGGCGAAACGTGTCCGCCTGATCGTCGGCGAGCGTGCGAAGCGAGTCGGCGAGCAGCACGTCGTAAAAGGCCTGCCGTACGGCGAATACGACCTGCCGCTTAGTGTCGTCGACGTCGGACCGTGCCGCACTTTCGCCACGGTCGCCGATCCTCGCGCGATATTGCCGCGCGGGCCAGATGTCGAGTGGCAGCTGAACAGTATATTGGGACGGATTCGATGGCGTTGCGGTGAACGTTGGATTGGGATAAGCGCCGGCGATCCGTCGTTCAGCGCGCGCCGAGTCCACGCGCAAGCGCGCGACGAGCACATCGGCGTTCGCGAGCAGCGCACCTTCGACCGCCGCTTCGAGCGTCAGCGTTTCTGCCGGACCGCCGGTGGTGCGAGCGACCTGAGCGACTCCGTCGCTTCCAAGCGCGCACACGAGTGCGACGGTGAACGCGGCAATGAGTTTTTTGAGATGAAGATCCATTTGGGAGACATCTTTGTCAGCCTGAGCGAAGCGCGGGATGACATTGGGCGGGGGAGCGCGCAGAGTTCACCTGCGCTCCGGAGCATAACGAGGCTTTCCGAACGATAGGCCCGGTGGCATTAAGCCGCGGCTAAGAAGCGCTGCCCACCCACTAACAAATCACAAACTTTGGCGCTGATTTC
>DATEGN010000438.1:0-15213 GCA_035280125.1 Gemmatimonadaceae bacterium
ACTTCGACTTCGACAAGTCGGATCTCCGCGACGACGCAAAGGCGACCCTCGACGCGAAGGTCCCGGTGCTCACGGCCAATCCTGAGGTCATGATCCGCGTTTCCGGTAACACCGACGAGCGCGGTTCGGTCGAGTACAACATCGCTCTCGGTCAGCGCCGAGCGGCGGCGGCGAAGCGCTATCTCACCGAGCGCGGAATCGCGGCGACGCGCATCGAGACGATCAGCTATGGCGAAGGTCGCCCCGTTTCGGACGGCCACGACGAAAATGCGTGGGCGCAGAATCGACGTGATGAATTCGAGATGACGGCCGGTGGCTCGCATCTCAACAAGCCCGGATCGTGATGTCCTTGCACGACGCGGCCAGGAGGGCGCGAGCGCTCATGCTCGCGTCCATCTCCGTCGTGCTCGTCTCGAGCACGACGGCGTGCCTCGCGAGCCAGGGAGACATTCGCACGTTGCAGGATGAGCTTCGGGCGTTACGAAGCTCGATCGCGCAAGCGGACACGGCACGACGTGCGCAGGCGGACACGGCGCTGTCGATGATTACACGAGCCAACGACTCGCTCCGTCTCCTCAGTACACGCTTCTCGGCGTTTCAGGCGAATGTCAGCGGCGGGATGTACGACATGAATCGTCAGCTTCTCCAGATTCAGGAGCTGACGGGACAGAGCCAGCGTCGTCTCCAGGAGTTGCGTGCCTCGATGGAATCGCAAAAAGACGCGATGACTGCAGTACCGGCGTCTACAACCCCCGATACCTCGAGGGCTGCAGCGGGTCCCGGTCCTGCACAGCTCTTCCAGATCGCCTTCGATCAAATGCAGCGCGGCAGCTTTGGGGTCGCTCGTTCGGGATTCCAGGATCTGCTCACGAGGTATCCGACTTTCGAGGAAGCACCGTCCGCGCAGCTATATATCGGTCAGTCGTTCGCCGAGGAAAAAAACATGTCGGCTGCGGATTCGGTGTATCAGCTCGTCGTCAGCAAATATCCGAAATCCAAGGCGGCGCCGACGGCGTTATACAAGTACGCGCTCTCACTCATCGCTCAGAAGAACACAGCACAGGCCAAGGCCGCGCTGAATCGAATTGTCAAGGACTATCCGAACAGCGACGAGGCGAGCTTAGCGCGTGATCTGCTTCGAACTACGAAGTAGTCTTCGGATGCCACGGCTCTTTCGAGCCTCAGTCGTGTAGTAGCTGGATCCATGCGTATCCCCAAGTCGACAGGGACGGGAGAGATGCCGTTCCTCGATCACCTCGAGGAACTGCGGTGGCGCATCATCTATTCTCTTGGTGCGCTCGTGGTGGGTGTGGCCATTGGCCTCCTTCTCAGCTTCAAGTTCGACCTGATCCACTGGCTCGAGTTGCCGGTGCTGCCGTATCTGAACGGGCACAACCTCGTCTACACCCACCCCGGCGACACGTTCTCGACGATTCTGCAGATGTCGATCGTCGTCGGGATTACAGTTGCGCTGCCAGTGATCGGGTACAACGTGTGGGCGTTTTTGTCGCCGGCGCTCTATCGCCACGAGCGAAAGGTCGTGATTCCAGTGTTGCTCGCGGCGACGCTGTTGTTCATCGCCGGCGTCGCGCTGGCCTATTTCCTCGTTCTGCCGCTCACACTCAAGTTCCTGTTCGGGCTCGAGGCCGAATCGCTCACGCCGATGATCACGGTGTCCGAGTACTTCGGATTCGTGACGAGCATGTGTCTCGCTTTCGGTGGCGTGTTCGAGGTGCCCATCGTCATCGTCGGTCTGTCGGCGCTCGGCATCGTCTCCCCGCAGACGTTGGCGAAGTTCCGTCGTTATGCAGTCGTCGTCGCATACGGTGCAGCGGCGATCATCACGCCGGGCGATCTCTTGACCACGACGATCGCGCTCGCGATTCCGTTGTACTTGCTGTACGAAGTGAGCGTCGCCGTCTCGTACCTGATTTATCGGAAGAAGAAGCAGCGCCGCGACGCTGAGCTGGCCGCGGAGCAGGGCGTACCGGCGTGATCTGCTGGCGCGTCGCGGGTCTCGCGCTCCTGATGGGGCTCGCGCCCGTGATCGCCGCGCGTGCGCAGGTTCCGCGGCTGCCGCGGCCCCAGATCCAACCCCAGCGACGCGACACAACGAAGAAGGACACCACAGCCGCGGATAGTGCCGTTACCGCGAGGCTGCGCCTCACGCCCCCCGACTCGATTACGCAAGCGCTCATGAACCGTAACGGGTACACCGTGACGCGCTACGAAGGCGACATCGTCAACTTCGACAAAGAGAATGACCGCCTGCAGATCCGGTCACCCGATACCAGGCGGGCTCTCGTTCAGCGCGGCGATTCCCAGACGGTGTTCGCCGACACCGCGATTTACTTCAATCAGCGCACGAAGGTCGCGACCGCGATTGGGAACTTCATCATGCATAATCCCAGCAGCGGTCAGGCGGACGTGTTCGGCCGAGGACGACTCGAGTACAGTCTGAACGAGCGCGCGGCGACGATCACCAACCCGTCATTCACGGCAAATACGGGCGAAATGTGGGTCATCAGCGCGTCGAAGGGCAAAGCCATTCTTGGCGACTCTGCCGCTGGGAAGACGTCGTCCTTCTACGGGCTCGGTGGCGAGCTCACGAGCTGCACCGATTCGATTCCAGACTATCACTTCAAGTTCAACGAAGTGAAACGCTCGGGCGCGAATACGCTCGTCGCACGGCCGGCGGTGCTGTACATCCGGGACATTCCCGTCATGTGGCTCCCGTTTCTCTTCTCGGACATGCGCCCGGGAAGGCACAGCGGGATCCTGACGCCGCGCTTCGGCGTGTCGGATATCATCCGCACGAATCCGTCCTACCGGCGCAACGTCGAGAACATCGGCTATTTCTGGTCGATCAACGATTACATGGATGCGGCGGCGTGGCTCGATTGGCGGAGCAGCGCGGGTATGACGCAGGGTGATCCGGGCTGGACGAGATTCAACGGTGAATGGCGCTACACCTGGGCCGATCGCTTCATCAACGGGAGTCTCGCGTCATCCTACACCACGCAGCGCGACGGGATGACGAACCTCGCCATCACCTGGGGCCACCAGCAGTCATTCACCAAGGACCGCCGGATCAGCGCGAATCTCAATTACGTCACGAGTACACAGCTTCAGCGTCAGAACACGTTCAATCCGTATCAGGCGATCGCGAACATTCACTCGCAGCTGGCCTACTCCGACAAGATCGGACCGGCGTCGCTACAGATCGGAGGAACACGAGACCAGCATCCAGGGCGGACGCAGATCGATGAAAGCCTTCCGTCGATTTCCATCAGTACGGGAAGCTTGAACCTCGCTTCCTGGCTGCAGTGGACGCCGAACTTCAGCTACAGCGCGTCGCAGACCTTTCACATCGATCAGACGGGCCCCTTCCAGTATCAGTACACCGTTGGGCCAAACGGCGTCGTGGACAGCACGCTCACGAAGCGTGATTCGTACAGCGCGGCAACGAGCTTCGACACGCCGATTCGCATTTTTGGGTACGACCTCGGAAATAGCTTTCGCGTGAACGAGAAGGTGCTCGACTACCCGGTACTGGTCGTTCGGAAGGATGAAGTGACGGGCGCGGCGTTAGGCAATCAGATCCTCAGCAATTCGTACGAGACGGATGTGGACTGGACGCCGAACTTCACTCTGCCGCCGCTATTTCGCAGTCTCCTCAACATCACGCCTGGCGTGAGCCTGGCGAACGTCACGTCAGGTCCGTTCTGGGTTCGTACGAATCTCAGTGATGGACAGTTCGTGCACCAATCGAAGCGACCGTCGTTCTCGCTGGCGGCATCGCCGGTGATCTACGGCTTGTGGCCGGGCTTCGGCCCGTTCACCCGGTTGCGTCATACGCTTCAGCCGACGATCAGCTACGGCTACGCGCCGCGCGCGGATGTCGACCCCGGCTACCTCGGCGCGCTCGGCCGATCGAAAGCGCTCGAGTTCTCTGGTTTGCAGCAGAACGCGTTCAGCTTCGGATTGAATCAAAACATCGAGGCCAAGGTCCGTTCTCGCAGCGACACGAATCCCGAAGCAGGCGAGAAGGTCAAGCTGCTGTCGGTGAACATGTCGTCCTTCACGTACGATGTGGACCGTGCGCACGCGGCACACCAGGCGATTCGCGGCCTAACGACATCGACGTTCAGCTACTCGCTATCGTCGGATCTGCTCCCGGGATTCCAGTTCTCCTCCGGCTTTTCGCTCTTCAAGGGTGATCCGGTCAGTGACACGGCGACCTTCGCGCCGTACATGGAATCGATCTCCGCGTCACTCAACCTCGCGCAGGGCAACAACCCATTCACGGTGTTGACGAAACTGTTCGGCCGCGCGGTCTCGAACGACCAGCGCCCGTCCACCGCGCCGACTCCAGAACAGAATCAATCGCCGAACCAGCAGTTGATGCAGCAGCTCGCGAATCAGCCCGTCGCGGGAAGCGGCGCACGTGGCTCGTCCTTTGTGCTGCCTCCCTCACAAGGCTGGAGCGCCAACCTGACCTTCTCGACACAGCACTCGCGACCGATCTCCGGCAACGTGGTCGAGGTCGATCCGCAGGCGCATTGCCGGCAATTAGCTCAGCAGGCACAGGACCCCTTCGTGTTGAGCACCTGTCTCGCGCAGGCCCAAGCCCAAACCGCAAGCACGGCGCAGGCACCCTTCCAGTCGGGCATCGCCGGTGCGACGATCTTTCGAAATCCGCCCGTGACGAATCTGGGCGGCGACTTCCGCTTTGGGCTCACCGAGAAGTGGGCCGTGAGCTGGAACACGCAATACGATTTCGTGAGGCATCAGATCGCTCAGCAGATCGTGACGCTCCAGCGCGACCTCCACGATTGGCGCGCTGTGTTTGCCTTCACGCAGTCGACGAATGGCAATTTCGCCTTCAACTTTTTCATCGCACTGAAGGCAGAGCCTGACCTCAAGTTCGACTACAACAAGGCGACGGTTCGGTCCGGATCGTTCTGAGCAGACCTCTCGGAGCATCACGGTGCTGTCCTCGTACGCGGACGGACAACGCACCCCCTAACGGTTAAGTGAAGTCATAACTTGAGGTTCGCGCGGCGACAGCGTCGGCGCATCGAATGCAACGCCCAGGTTCCGGCATCTATCGGAGCCGCCCATGCGCCTCGCCCGTCTTGTCGTCGCCATCGTCGCTCTCGTCGGTCCCATCGAAGCTTGTGATCTCACCGACGTAACGGGCATCGACCCTAATGCGCCCACCAATCTGACGTATCAGTTGATTCCGAGCGGCAATCCGAACGCGCCCCTTGGAGTCATTCTGAGTTGGGATGTGCCCGCGAGCGGCGCGGCCGTCGCCTTCGACGTGTACGGCCGAGCCTCGACAGGCGACGAGTGGTCGCTGCTTGCGACGACGACTTCGCCTTCGTTTCATGACGTCGTGCCGGAGCTCCAGTACTACGTCGTCGCGAATGACGACCAGGGCAATTTCCTCGGCCAGACACACACGATCACCGTGGACTTACAGAGCGAATTGCCCGCACCGCTCGGGCTCCATTCGATTTCGCTCAATGGCGCGATTCAGCTCGCGTGGTCGAGCAATGCTCTCGACGCCAACCGGGGCGCATTCGACTACTATCGCGTGTATTCCGGTTCGTTCGACGCGACCCAGGGCGTCTGCAGCGCATGGAATCTCGAAGGGTCGACGGTCTCGGACGCTTTCCTCGTCGCGAACCTGACGAACGGTGTGACGCGTTGCTACGCGGTGAGCGCCGTCAGCCGTGACGGACATGAAAGCAGCTGGAGCAGCGCGACGCATGACACGCCTCGTTATGACGCGCGCAACGTGCTCGTGTACTCGCATGACGTACGCAGCGACAGCAGCGGGTTCCTCTTTTACGACGAGAGCGCACGCACCTACGGAAAGGTGACCGCGCCGACCCAATCCGGTGTCGACTTCACGATCGAGCGCCACACGGACGGGACGCTCTGGTTCTCACCTGCGCGCTCCGACGTTTTGATGGCGACATATGGCGCCAACCAGATCCCTGATCTGACCTCGATCGATCGGGCACCAGCGAGCTCGCTGGCGAACGTGACCATCCAAGCCGTACCGGGTTACGGCTACGTGTTCAGCACGCGGAAGAGCGATGGCATTCATTACGGCGCACTGCGCGTCGCCTATGTCGCGGCCGACTACGTGGTGTTCGACTGGTCGTATCAGAGTGCAGTCGGAAATGTCGAATTGATGAGGGTAGGCGGTAGGTAGTAGTTGGTAGACGGAAGAGCGTAGAAGAGCGCGCCGAGAACTACGCGCCGAGAACGACGCGCCGAGACGATCGGCGAAGAGCGAGGCAATGCGGAAGGCGTCACCGGAGGCGTTTCGGGACACGCCTTCGATGACGCCCTGAGAATTGCCTCGCTCCTCTGCCGATCGTCTCGGCGCGTAGTTCTCGGCGCGCACTTTTCGGCTCGTAGTTTTCGGCTCGTAGTTCTCGGCGCGCTCCTCTCGCCGTAGCCCTCTATCCGTTAGCTTTCCGCCATGTCGTCAGTCGTGATCGACGGAACGTCACTACGAATCGAAGACGTTTTCGCCGTGGCCGCGGGCGAAGCGAGCGTGAAACTGTCGCCAGCGGCGCGTGAACGGGCGCGCGCGACTCGGCGAATCGTCGAAGATCTCGTTGCGCGGAATACCGTCGCATACGGCGTCACCACTGGCTTCGGCAAGCTCTCAGAGATCGCCATTCCCGCCGATCGGCTCGCGGAGCTTCAGGTCAACCTCGTGCGCAGTCACGCGGCCGGCGTCGGAGCATTGCTCTCCGAGCGAGAAGTCCGGGCGATGATGCTGCTTCGAGCCAATGTCATCGCGAAGGGCTATTCCGGAGCGCGTTCCGATCTCGCCGAGCTGCTCGTCGCAATGCTCAACGCGCGTCTCCATCCGCCGATTCCGGAGCAGGGGAGCGTGGGCGCGAGCGGTGATCTTGCGCCACTCGCGCATCTCGCGCTCTCCCTCATCGGCGAGGGGACGCTTGCGCATAACGGGCGAGTGGGGCCGGCGCGCGAGATGCTCAACGCGTGCGGCTTGGAGCCAGTGACGTTAGGCCCGAAGGAAGGGCTGACGCTCATCAACGGCACGCAGTCCCACACGGCGATCGCCGCACTCTCGATCGTCGAGTGTCATCGATTGTGGCGCGTCGCGCATCTCTCCGGCGCGATGTCGCTCGAGGCACTGCTCGGCACGCCCGTAGCGTTTGACGAGCGCATTCAGGAGGTGCGCGGTCAACTCGGACAAGCCGCGTCGGCGGCACTGCTTCGAGAGTTGCTCGCCGACAGCGAGATCCGTGAGTCGCATCGTTATGGTGATCCGCGTGTCCAAGACGCGTATTGCCTTCGTTGCATGCCGCAGGTGCACGGTCCCGTGCTCGACGCAATCGACTTTGCCTCGTCAGTCGTGGCCCGTGAAATAAACGCGGCGACGGACAATCCGCTGGTATTCGAATCGGGCGAGCTGCTCAGCGGCGGCAATTTTCACGGGCAGTCCGTGGCGATGATTCTCGATTTTCTCGCCATCGCGCTCACCAATCTCGCGACGATAGCCGAGCGACGAATCGATCGATTGGTCCATCCTGATTTGAATCAGGGATTGCCGCCGTTTCTCACCGCTGATCCCGGTGTGAACTCCGGCTTCATGATGGCGCAGGTTACCGCTGCATCGCTCGCGAGTGAGTGCAAAGTGCTGTCGCACCCTGCGAGCGTCGACACGATTCCAACGGATGGGAGCAAGGAAGACGTGGTGCCCATGGCCATGGGCGCCGCGTGGAAGCTTCGACGCATCATCAGGAACGTCCGCTACGTGCTCGCCATCGAGCTGTTCGCCGCGGCGCAGGGAGTCGATTACCGCGCGCCGCTCAAACCGGGGCGTGGCGTCATGCGCGGGCATGCGATGGTCCGTCGTTTGGTGTCGCCGCTGACCAAGGATCGCGTACTCGCACCAGACATCGAGCTGCTCGCCGCCGCCATCGAGCGCGGCGACTTCGGTCCGAATTGAGTCAATCATCATGACCTCGAGCACCATCGCGCCGGAGCATTCCGACATGGAAGGGCGCGTCGTCCGCGCACCGCGCGGCACCACGCTCAGCTGCAAGAGCTGGCAGCAGGAAGCAGCGCTGAGAATGCTGATGAACAACCTCGATCCCGAGGTCGCCGAGCGGCCTCAGGATCTTGTCGTCTACGGTGGTACCGGTCGCGCAGCGCGCAGCTGGGATGCGTTCGACGCCATCGTGCGCACGCTGCGAACGCTGGCCAACGACGAGACGTTACTGGTGCAGAGCGGCAAGCCGGTCGGCGTGTTTCGCACGCACACGTGGGCGCCACGCGTGCTCATCGCGAACAGCAATCTCGTCGGTCGTTGGGCGAATTGGGATTACTTCCGTGAGCTCGAGCGCGCCGGCTTGATCATGTACGGGCAGATGACGGCCGGCTCGTGGATCTACATCGGCTCGCAGGGAATTCTGCAGGGAACGTATGAGACGTTCGGCGCGGTCGCGCGCGAGCACTTCGGCGGCAGCCTCGCCGGACGATTCGTGCTCACCGCTGGCTTGGGCGGAATGGGCGGTGCCCAGCCACTCGCCGCGACGATGAATGGCGGAGCGCTCCTCGGCGTAGACGTCGACGAAGCTCGCATCGACAAGCGTCTTGCAACCGGCTACTGCGATCGCAAGACGCACCGGCTCGACGAGGCGCTCGCGTGGATTCGCGAAGCCACGGAGGCACGGCGTGCGCTTTCGGTCGGCATCGTTGGCAACGCGGCCGAGCTCCTACCCGAGCTCGTTAGGCGCGGCGTGACGCCGGACGTCCTCACCGATCAAACGAGCGCCCACGACACGCTCAATGGCTATGTCCCTGCTGGTCTGACGCTCGAGGCCGCGGCCGAGCTGCGCCGGCGGGATCCGGCGGCGTATGTCACGCGATCGACGGCATCGATCAGCGAGCATGTGCGCGCGATGCTCGAGATGCAGCGTCGCGGTGCCATTGCGTTCGACTACGGGAACAACATTCGCACCGTCGCACTCGATAACGGCGTCAAGGATGCTTTCTCGATACCGGGATTCGTCCCCGAGTACATTCGCCCGCTGTTTTGTCAGGGAAAGGGACCGTTCCGCTGGGTCGCATTGTCGGGTGACGAGCGCGATCTCGCCCGCACCGATGAGCTGGTGCTCGAGCTTTTCCCGCACGATGCGCATCTGCGCCGCTGGATCGAGCTCGCGCGAGAGAAAGTGCATTTCCAGGGGCTGCCGGCGCGGATCTGCTGGTTGGGGCAGGGCGATCGCGCACGATTCGGTGTTGCGCTCAACGATCTCGTTGCGCGTGGCGAGTTGTCGGCGCCGATCGTGATTGGTCGCGATCACCTCGACACCGGCAGTGTCGCTTCGCCGTTTCGGGAGACGGAAGCGATGAAAGATGGGAGCGACGCGATCGCTGACTGGCCGATTCTGAACGCATTGCTCAATACGGCCAGTGGCGCGTCGTGGGTCTCATTTCATCATGGCGGTGGCGTAGGCATCGGCAATTCGCTTCATGCGGGCCAGGTGATCGTTGCCGACGGCACGCCCGAGATGCGCGTCCGACTCGAGCGAGTTCTCACGAACGATCCAGGGATCGGCGTGGCGCGCCACGCGGATGCTGGATACGCGGAGGCACGGGAAACGGCTCGCACGCAAGGCATTCGGCTGCCGATGGACGAATAGCGTGCTCTCGGCCCGCTTCAAACCGTACCACGTTGCGCTCTTCCTCGCGAAATACGGCTGGCTCACGATGCGTCGCCGGCCGGTGCTCGTGCACTTCGAGGTCACGCTGCGTTGCAACGCACGCTGCACTTTCTGCGATTACTGGCACACCGATCCCAAAACGCGGGCAACCGAGTCATCGAGTTTCGCGGAGGCCGCGCGCTATTTCAACCCGATGCTCGTGACGTTCACGGGTGGCGAGCCGCTGCTGCGCTCCGACCTCGAGGATCTCGTCGCCGCGGTCGCGCGCGCGATTCGCCTCAAGTACGTCATGCTCATCACGCACGGCGCGATGCTCACACCCGAGCGGGCGCTCTCGTTATGGCGCGCCGGAGTGAATCAGTTCAACATCTCGCTCGACTACGTCGACGGACGTCACGACACGGCGCGTGGAATCCCAGGCCTGACGGCGAAACTGTTCGATACGCTGCCGCGGCTGCGCGAGCTCGGAATCGACAACGTCCGCTTCAACACCGTGATACGAAACGATAACCTCGACCAGATCAAGCCGATCGTCGAGCGAGCGGCGCAACTTGGCTTTGGCGTCAATCTCAGCGTCTATACGGACGCCAAGAATGGCAATCGTGACTTTCTCATTGCCGATAGTGAGTACACCGAGCTCGACGCATTGATCGCGGATCTATTGGCGTTCAAGCGCCGCGCACGCGGCGTGATCACGAACTCCGATTACTATCTCGAGCAACTCCCTCGTTATGTGCGCGGTGAGATGCACGAGCCTTGCCGTTCCGGGATCCGAACGATTCACATCGACCCGACGGGTCACGTCAAGCGCTGCCCCGACTTTCCCACGGACTTTCACTGGAGCGACTTCAAGGGCTATCAGCCGATCGATTGTAATGCCTGCTACTACGCGTGCCGTGGCGAAGCGCAGGCACCGCTTCGCTGGTCGCGCATTCAGGATGTGATGGGTCGTGGACGCTTGCCGGCCACCAAATAATTGTGAACAGCTTGACGCGTCCGGCAGTTCACAACTACCGAGTGATCCGTCGCTAATGTCGTTTCTACTCTTCGTCAACGCCTCGCACGTCGTCACGTGCGCCGGCCCGCCACGGGCTCGGCGCGGCACGGAGATGAGCAAACTCGAAACCATCTCGCACGGCGCTGTCGCCGTAGTCGGTGAACGTGTCGAGGCGGTTGGCACGGAGACCGAGCTTCGTCAACGATATCGAGGCGCGACGGAAATCGACTGCGGCGGCGGCGTGCTGACACCGGGACTGGTGGACTCGCACACACACGCCGTCTTCGGCCGCGCGCGGTACGACGAGCAGGAATTGCGCGCCGCCGGCATGGACTACATGGCGATCGCCGCGCGCGGCGGTGGCATCCACTCGTCCGTCCGTGACCTGCGCGAGCGCAGGGAAGACGACCTCCTCGATCTCACGCGCGCTCGCCTTATGCGGCTGGCCTCATACGGCATAACGACAGTCGAGGTCAAATCCGGCTACGGCCTCACGCTCGACGACGAGCTCAAGACATTGCGCGTGATCGCCCGGTTGGCCAGCGAGCTTCCGCTGCGCATCGTGCCGACCTTCCTCGGTGCGCACGAAATACCGCTCGAGCATCGGGGCGCGTCGGCGAGCCGTGAAGAGTATGTGAGTCTTCTCGTCAACGAGATGATTCCGCGCGTCGCCGCGGAGCGATTGGCTCGCTTCGCCGATGTCTTTTGCGAGACAGGCGTCTATACCGTGCCCGAGTCCAAGCGCATCCTCGAGGCTGCACGCGCGCACGGACTGCTCCTCAAGCTTCACGCGGACGAGTTGACCGCCTGCGGAGGCGCCGAGCTTGCGGCGGAGCTGGGCGCGACTTCGGCCGACCATCTCGGCGCCGTTTCCGACGCTGGCATTCGGGCGCTCGCAGCCTCGCCAACCGTGGCAACGCTTCTCCCAGGGACGATGCTTTTTCTTGGCAAATCGACTCGAGCACCGGCGCGGCAGCTCATCGAGGCTGGCGTTCCCGTTGCTCTCGCGACGGACTTCAATCCCGGTACGTCGCCGACGCCAAACCTACCGCTCATCCTCACACTAGGCGTAAGCCAGTTACACCTATCGGCTGCTGAGGCAATTATCGCCGCGACTGTAAACGGCTCGGCTGCGCTCGGCCTGGCCGACGCGGTTGGCCAGCTCGCGCCAGGCTTTTCAGCGGACTTGGCGCTCTTCGAGATCAGCGACCACCGCGAGTTGCCATACTGGTACGGCGATCGTCGCTGCCTGGGGACGTGGGTGCGGGGCAAAACTTGTCACCCAAGTCACTTACGACTAACTTAACCGCCCGAAATCCTACCTCGTCGCGGAATCATGTTCCGTCGCGGAGCCCGCCAGGACGCTGATGTCCAACGTCGCTAAGCTGAAGAAAAAGGCGGCAGAATTCGAAGCAAAGAAGGACTTCGCGAAAGCGCTCGCCGTCTACGTCGAGATGTTGGACAACTTCGACCAGTACGCGGCGGAGCTCGACGTTTCGCTCTTCAATCGCGTTGGCGATCTCATGCTGCGTCAGGGCAACGTCGCTGACGCGGTGGACTACTACGAGCGCGCGGTCGTGCGGTATGTGGACGGTGGCTTTTACAACAACGCCATCGCTCTGTGTAACAAGATTCTCCGTCACTCCCCCGGGCGCGCGTCCGTGTATTACACGCTCGGCAAAATCAGCGCGCACAAGGGCTTCACGCTGGACGCGAAGCAGAACTTCCTCGAGTACGCCGACCGCATGCAAAAGGCCGGTAATCTCGACGAAGCCTTTCGCGCGCTGAAGGAGTTCGCCGATCTCTGTCCAGGGCAGGACGACATCCGGCTCATGCTCGCGGACCAGCTCTCGAAGCTGGACCGCAAAGACGAAGCACTCGAGCAACTGCAGATCTTGTGGGCGCGATTCAATGCTGACGGAAAGGGCTCCGAGGCCCAGGCAATTCTCACTCGGATCAAGGCGATCGATCCGTCAGTCGAGCCGCAAGCCAAGTCGGACGCGCATTCGAAAGGCGGTGCCGATCTCGTGTTCCTCGACCTCGGCGAGCCGACACATCGTCCCGTGCGACCGGCCCCCAGCGCGCCGCCTCCCGGCCGCAAGAAGTCCTCGAAAGCGCCTCCGCCAGCAGCGGTCGCGGACCTTCCGCTTCTCGACAGCGGCGAAGACGAAGAGCCAGCCGCGCCTCCGTCACCACCGCCGAGCCGCGGGTATGCGCCGCCGCGTCCCGCTCCCCCGTCGCCAAAACCGCCTGTTGGCAGGCCGGTGACGACATCTCCAGAGCGCCTCGTGCCCGAGCCGTCAGCGCCGCCGCCTCACGAGAGTGGTTCGATCATGGGCCTCGAGCGAACGAGTCTCGACGACAGTGGATCTGTGTCAGACCCTGCGAGCATTCTCGACATCGAACCAAACGCGTTCGAGGAGAAGCCGCCGCCGCCGCCCAAACCGAAGCCATCCTCGATCATCGAACAGGAGGCGAGTGCGTCGCTCCTCTCGGAGGATGATTTGGTCGAGGACCAGAGCCCGACCGCGGAACCGACCGCGCATCAGTTCGAGGAGATCGCGCCTAACGCGCCTCCACCGCCCGTCGACGCGAATACGAGCGACTCGTCCGATTTCACAATCTCGCACGACTCGTCGAGTCTCGACGTCGACATCTCGTCTGGTGGCGAGCTCGGATCGCAGGGCGGGATGTGGCAGCAGCAGACTCCCGAGAGCGTGTTCGGTAGCGATTTCGGAAGTCTCACGCAGGATCCCAGTCTGTTGCGATCGGACGCGATCGGATTCGATGATCCGCTCACGTCGACGAATGGCACTGGGGCATTCGACAACTCCACGCCGCTCATCGAGCTCGATCCCTCGCTCGGCACCGACTTGCCGCCAATTCCACAGGGACCGGCGTCGCTACGACAAAGTACGATCTCGGCGGAGCGGTCTGTCGAGGCGCTTCGGACGAGCGTCGAGGCTGACCCCGAGAACTGGACGCTGCGTCGAGAGCTTGCCGAGGCGATGCTCGAGTCGGGTGATCGCGAGGGAGGCGTGCACGAGCTCGAAGCGGCGATGATGGGCGCCGAGCGAGCGAACGAGCTCGATTTCGCCTCCTCATTGGCGGAGGAAATTGCGCGGTTGGCACCGGAGACGGTTCGGTTCCATCAGAAGCGCGTCGAGTATGCGTTTCGCACCAACGACAAACTTCGCCTCATCGAGGCCTATCTCGCGCTCGCCGGTGCGTTATTGAATGCGAAGCAGGGCGAGAAGGCGCGTGCCGTCTATCAACGCGTGCTCGATCTCGCGCCAGATGACATCCGCGCTCAAGCGGCGCTCGAATCGATCAAAGACGAGCCTGAGCCGCCGCCAGAGCCGGAGACGAAAGCGCCCGCTCGCAAAGCACCCTCGCGCGTGCCGGGAGCGTCGCCGGTTCGCACGCGGAGTGCTGATCCCGAGCCAAGGCCCGGAGAAGCTGGCTTCGTGAATCTGGGTGAGTTGCTCCGCTCTGCCGACGCACCGAAGAGCACGCGCATGATCGTGAACGAGGAAGAGCCGACCGGCGACGAAGAAGCTGACTTCGCCGACATGCTCAAGAAGTTCAAGCAAGGGATTGCCGAGAACGTCGCGCAGGAGGATTACCAGAGTCACTACGATTTAGGTGTCGCGTTCAAGGAGATGGGCCTCGTCGACGAAGCGATCGCCGAATTTCAGAAGGCGCTCAAGGCTCCGTCGAATCGGCTTCCGACATACGAGGCGATCGGCCAGTGCTTCATCGAGAAGCAGCAGTATGGCATCGCGGCGACCGTACTCGCGCGCGCCCTGGGTGAGGGCCGTTACAGCGACGAAGAACTCGTCGGACTACTGTATCTTCTGGGGCGCGCGACTCAGGCGCTCAATCGAATCGAGGAAGCTCTGGCCTATTACCAACGAGTGTTCGTGGTCGATATCGAATTCCGAGACGTCGTGAAACGAATCAACGAGTTGGAGCGAGTCGCTCGATGAGCACCGTCGCGCGGCAACGAACTCCACCGACGGACGCGTTACGCGCAATTCAAGCGCCGGTGCGCGAGCGGCTCGATTTGGTGGTCGACGAGATGCACCGGATCGTGAGCTCGGAATTGCCGATGATCGAGCAGGTGAGCGCGCATCTTCTGCGGATGCGCGGGAAGATGTTCCGTCCAACGCTCACGCTTCTCTCCAGTGCGGTCACCGGTGAGCCCGACGCGCGAGCAATTCGCCTCGCCGCGGTCGTTGAGCTCATGCACCTGGCGACGCTCGTCCACGACGACTCCGTCGATCACTCCGTGCTGCGCCGCGGGCTGCCGACGGTGAATTCGCTTTTCAGCCATCAGGTCTCCGTGATCATGGGAGACTTTTTGTACACGCGCGCTCACGCGGCGCTGGTGGATGTCGGCGACCTGGAATTCCTCCGAATCCTCACGAAAGTCGCGAACGAGTTGACGATCGGTGAGATGCGCCAGCTTGGCGCCGTCGAAGGATT
>DATEGN010000439.1:0-2153 GCA_035280125.1 Gemmatimonadaceae bacterium
GCCGCCCCGGCTTCTCGGCCGTCGCCTTCTCGATCGCGTCGAGCGCCTCCAAGTCAGACCGGCACAACCCGCGCAATTGATCGAGCGTGGCACCGAGCCCTTCAAGCGGTGGTGTCGTCACGAACTGCTCGAATGAGTCGAACGTGACACGCTCGCCGGTTTGGCGAATAACTCGCTCTCGCCAGACGTCGTCTCGAACCGCTACCTTGACGAAATTCGGCACCGCTCCCAATCCGTGCTCAGCACTCCCCAGGCTTCGCCGGAGCGCCTCAACGATGTCGTCATTCCTCCGCAGAGCGGATGTGCTGTCAGTCGTCATAGGACCGCGCTCGCATCCACTCGTCGGCCCACTGACGACCCGAGCCCTCGCGGATAGCCGCCCAGAGAGCCGGCGTCCACTCATCGAGCAGGCGGTTACCGTCTTGGAGTTGCTCGAGTGACGAATGCTTGACGTCTGCCCCGGTCGCGATCTTCAAGCGAGTGTTGATCGCCTTGTAGGCATCGTCTTTCGAGACCGAGTCGCCTAGCGCCTGCATGAGTGACGGCCCGAACTGCCACACCTTCGAGCGTCGAATGTTGCGAAGCGACTTCCTGTCGTCCGCGACGGACGGAGCGGCCTTTGAGCTCTCCGACGGACGCGCCTCTTGCTCGGTCCCTACCAGGCGCAGCACGCGCGCGAGCAGCACAACAGACTCGCGCGCAGCGCCGCCGCATTGACGAGCCAGCGCCTCGGCTCGCTGCATCTCTGCTGACGTGATCGCCTCGCCATCACTCGTTACGCCAACAAACTCAGCCGGGCCAGACGACCCGAAGGTGAACGACGATGACGGCGGGGGTCGGTCGGCCCCTTGCGCTCGCTCGCGAATCTCTTGCTCGATCTCCGCGAGCGCCGAGTCTCGCTCACACTTGATCTGTGCGGCGTACTGAGCGAGCACGTCGTCATCCGGAATGAACACGTGCGCAATCTGCTCGTCGAGATCGGCTTGCTTACGAACGAATCGCCCGACAACCTGCCGAAAGAACAGGCGGCTAATGACGTTCGTCGCGTACACCCCGACCCGTAGACGCGGAATGTCGACACCTTCGCTCACCATCCGTACCGCAACGATCCAACGATCTGACGAGGATCGAAACCGCTCGATGAGCTCAGTCGCCCCGCGATCCTCAGACACCGCCACGATCGGACGGCGGCTCGTGATCCGTTCGACCAGATTCGCGACCGCTTGCGCGTGCTGCTGATCCTTGCAGATGACCAGCCCGCCGGCTGATACGTCACTCTCCGCGCGTATCTCCGTTAGTTGGCGATCGGCATCACGAAGTACGTCCCGGAGCCATGTCCCATTGGGATCGAGCGCCGTCCTCAATCGGCGAGACGCTTCCTCTTCCGAGAGCTCGTCGCGGAACGTTGCGGTCTGAACGTCCCCATCGGCCCACCAGCGCATCTCACCATCGAACCGGGGAAACATGACGGCTCGACAGACGCCGTCCTGGAGCGCGTGCTTATAGCTGTACGTGAAATCCGCGACACACTGATCTCCGTCGTAGGTAACAAACGGGATCAGCTTGCCGTCAGTTCGGAACGGCGTCCCACTGAGCAACAGCCGACGAAACGCGGGCTCGAACGCCTGCCGTATGCAATGTCCCCAGGTGAGGCTGTCGCCCGCGTGGTGTATCTCGTCGAGAATGACGAGCGTGTTGCGCCGCGCTGCCTGAGTGCGGAACACGTATGGAGCCGCCGCGACCGCTTGGTATGTCACGGCCGGCCCGTCGAAGTCCGGCGACTCCCATCCGTCGCCGCTCACCCAGTCCGGATCTAGCTGGATTCCGCATAGATGCGCCGCCGCTGCCGACCATTGCCGCTTGAGATGATCTGTCGGCGTAACGACCACGACGCGCAAGCCGCCGTATTGCTGGATCAGGTCATGCGCGACACGAAGTGCAAAGACCGTTTTCCCGGCTCCTGGCGTAGCCACGCAGAGAAAATCACGCTGCCCGAGCGAGACATAGTCGGACCATGCTCGGTGCTGCCAGTCGCGTAAGGGCCGATCTATCGGCCAGCCACCACTGCGCACGACGGTGTCTCCTTTTCGAGCGTTACACGATGGGCAGAGCGCCTGACCATTCGTGACATCCGTCTCGCCACCGCCGGCGTA
>DATEGN010000440.1:0-3696 GCA_035280125.1 Gemmatimonadaceae bacterium
AGAAAACGGGCGCACGCCTAACGGCGCGCGCCCGTTTCAGTTGTCGTGAATGCCTCTCTCTACTGTCTCGCCACTCCCCACCACCCGCGACGCGCTCCGTCGCGCTCGATTCGGGCTGCGTTTGAACGAGGGCCGATGCGACGCGAGCCACGCCTGCTGGTCCGACGTTAAAACTTGCTGAATGTCCGTCGCAAGCTGCTTGTTCGCGGTCATCAAACGTTGCCAAACCGGCGCGGTTTGGGCGAACATCGCGCGCCGTTGGTCGACGCTCATCGATTGGCCCGCCACCCGCGATGCACGCATCTGCTTCCCCACCGCCGCCATGGATTGCAGATCCTCCTGATGCGCCGAGCGGTAGGCCGTCATCAGTCCCTTGATCTGCCTGCGCTGCGCATCCGTCAACGCAGGATTCGCTGGCAATCGCCGCGCGAACAGGAGACCTCCGCCCATCACTCCAAACCCATGCCGGCCAAATCCCCATGGGCCTGGCGCGCGAGTGGCGGCGCTGAGGAAATTCTCCGGCGCCGGCACCGTTGGCGCCGTCATGTCGTTCGCGCACGCTGACACCGATCCGGCGACGAGCAGGAGCAGCATAATCCTCATGTCCCATCCTCCGATGTGCACCGAGTCGAACGCGTAAGACGGACGCCAGGACCAAATGTTAGTGCCGACCCGTAGCTGGTTGCTGGTTCTTAATGAATAATGAATGTCAGCAACCCTCGACCCAACGTTGATGCTCTCTCGGCTGTATAACCGCGCCGCTGGAATGCCGCTCCTGATCGGCCTTCTCGTCGTCACGTTCGCTATTGCCGCGGATCTGGCGCACGAGGCGTGGAGCACCGGCCGCGCCCAACAGCAGACTGCGGAGCGCGCCCTGCGTGACTTCGTCCGCTTTTCAGCGACCAGTACGGCGTATCAAGCGCAATCGTCGATTGAATTGGGTCTTCGCACGCTGCTCGCGCCGGTGACTGCTCGCGGTACAAGGAACACATCGCCAGCACCTGGCCCGGATGTTCTGGAGCAAAGCGCCGCACGGATTCGGGAGTGTCGGTGTGCGCCGTCGTTCGACCCGGCCTTCTACTTTCGCCTCGACCTCGCTTCGGGAGATCTCCGGCTGTCGGGCACCGCGTTGTCATCGGACGCGGAGCGCCGATGGCTTCGCGATACCGTGGCTGCGCATGTTCGCGACGTGCGACATCCCAATTGGGACGCGGCGCTCGTTCTCGGCGGCGTCGATTCACATCCTCGCATTGTTGCGTACGGATTGCGCGGCAGCTCCATCGCGTACGGGTTTGTGAGCGACGTCGGCGCCTTTGGCGACGCGGCGATCGCTCCGGTGGTGCGAAGACGTCTCCGCCCCGACGTCGAGCTACGGCCGCAGGCGGCGGCATATGACTCTTTGATGAGAACTTTCATATTGGCGCCAGACGGGCACCCTGTCTACGACACGAATCCCCGCCGGCAGGAGGTTCGCGTCACGATGGTGCCCCGTGCTGGACACGAGACGTATACGCCCGGTGCCGAGCCAGTTATCCCGACGACACTCTTTGCCGACACCGTTCGACTCGGTTCGCAGTTCGCCGATCTGCTTCTCGACGTCGGGCTCGCGACCAGCGACCCGGGGGCGCTCGTGGCCGGTGGCCTTCCGCGGTCTCGGCTGTTCGCGCTGCTCGGATTGCTGGTGTTGATGGCTGGCTTGGTGGGTGCGGCGGTGCTGCAGCTACGCCGCGAACATGAGCTCGCGCGGCTGCGCGCCGACCTCACCGCGGGGGTGTCCCATGAGCTGCGAACACCGCTCGCGCAGATTCTGCTCTTCGGCGAGACGCTGATGCTCGAGCGCACGCGCTCCGATCGCGAGCGGCGAGCTGCCGCCGAGGTCATCGTGCGCGAGGCGCGCCGCCTGATGCACCTCGTCGAGAACGCCCTCCATTTCACTCGCGCCGATCGCCAACTCCTGCATTTCTCTCCGGAGTGCATCGATCTTGCCGACGCGACGCGCGAGATCGTCATCAGCTTCGCGCCACTCGCATTCGCCGCGAAGGTGACATTACGCGACGTGATCGATCAGCCAGCACCGGCGTTGATCGATGGTGCCGCCTATCGGCAGATTGCGCTCAATCTGCTCGAGAACGCGGTTCGTTACGGCCCCGCGGGGCAGACCGTAACCGTTCGGGTCGAACGCTTGGACGGAACCGCGAGACTGGTCGTCGAGGACGAGGGTCCTGGCATCCCGGTCAATGATCGCGAGCGCGTCTGGGCGCCATTCGTGCGCCTAACGAATCCGGCGCACGGATCGATGGGAACGGGAATCGGCCTTGCCGTCGTTCGAGATCTCACTGCGCGCCATGGGGGCCGCGCGTGGGTCGAACGCGCGACAGCGCCGGCGGGCGGTGCGCGTTTTGTCGTCGAGCTGCCCTCCGGCACGCGTGGTCTGCCGAAAGACCCGGGCCACGACGCCGCGATCGCACCATCGCGAGCCGCGCTCTGACGAGACTCTGACGTTGGCGCCGCCGTGACGGCGCCCGACGGCAGCCGCAGTTCACCAAACTCTAACGTTACGAGGAGCGATATACGGCTGTCGAGCAGGGGGATTTGCGTTGTATACAATTGCAGTCCTCGCCCGTAGCCCAAGGCCCTTAGCCCCTTCGCTCCGTGTCCCTCTTCACCCGGAAGTCCCTCGCTGACCTGCGCGCCGAGTCGGAGCGCAGTCTTCTTCGAAGATCCCTCGGGCCCCTCAACCTAACGGCGCTCGGCATCGGATCCATCATTGGGACGGGCATCTTCGTCCTCACTGGCACGGCGGCGTCGCAGAACGCCGGACCGTCGCTCGTACTTTCGATGATCATCTCGGCAGTCGGCTGCGCCTTCGCTGGCCTCTGCTACGCCGAGTTCGCGTCGATGGTGCCGGTCGCGGGGAGCGCGTACACCTACGCCTACGCAACCGTCGGGGAGATCTTTGCCTGGATCATCGGTTGGGATCTCATCCTCGAGTACGCGCTCAGTGCGTCAACCGTCGCCGTCGGATGGTCTGGATACTTCGTGAGCCTCTCTCGCGATCTCGGGATCGCGATCCCCCCGCAGCTGACCGTACCACGCGGTGCCGCGCTCACGCTCGCCGACGGCTCGATCGTGCATGGTGTCTTCAACGCACCGGCAGCCTTTGTCGTATTGCTCGTCTCCGCACTCCTCGTGATTGGCATCAGGCAATCGGCGGGGACGAATACAGCGCTTGTTCTGATCAAGTCACTCGTTCTCGTCTTGTTTGTCGCGCTCGGATGGTCGTACATCCGGCACGAGAACCTCACGCCGTTCATTCCACCTAACGAGGGCGGTTTTGGGCAGTTCGGCTGGAGCGGCGTGCTCCGCGGGGCCGGAGTGATGTTCTTTGCATATATCGGATTCGACGCCGTATCGACCGCGGCGCAGGAGGCGAAGAATCCCCAGCGCGACATGCCGATCGGGATCTTGGGCTCGCTCGCGATCTGCACGGTCATTTACATCGCAGTCGCGATTGTCTTGCTCGGGATCGTGAGCTATCGCAAACTCAACGTCGCGGATCCACTCGCCGTTGGCATCGATGCCACTGGCCTGCGGTGGTTCAGTCCCGTGATCAAGGTGAGCGCACTCTTCGGCTTGTTCAGCACCATGCTCGTGCAGCTCCTGGCGCAGACGAGAATTTTCTATTCGATGAGTCGC
>DATEGN010000441.1:0-8561 GCA_035280125.1 Gemmatimonadaceae bacterium
GTGCGTGGTGAAGGAGGCGTGCTCAAGAACCGCGACGGCAAGCGATTCATGTTCGAGAACATACCCGAGAACTATCGGTCGCAAACCGCGGACAGTCCTGAAGAAGGTTGGCGCTACACGCAAGGCGACAAGAACTCGCGGCGCCCGCCGGAACTGCTGACGCGCGACCACGTCGCGCGCATGATCGTGCGCGAGATCAAGGAAGGCCGCGGCTCACCGCACGGTGGCGTCTTTCTCGACATCTCGTGGATCAAGGAGAAGCTGCCTAACGCGGCGGAACACATCAAGAAAAAATTGCCGAGCATGTATCATCAGTTCATGCAGCTCGCCGGCATCGACATCACGAAGGAGCCGATGGAGATCGGGCCAACGACGCATTACATCATGGGTGGCGTCCGCGTCGACGGCGACACGCAGATGTCGACGGTCCCCGGATTGTTCGCGTGCGGCGAGTGCGCGGCGGGTCTCCACGGCGCGAACCGCCTTGGTGGCAACTCGCTTTCCGATCTGCTCGTGTTCGGGAAGCGCGCCGGTGAGTACGCCGCCCGATTCGCGCGCGACCATGGCGCCGCCAAGGTGAACGACAGCGATGTAGACGCCGCGGCGCGCGGCGCGCTCGCGCCGTTCGAGCGCACTGGCTCGGCAGACGGACCGTATCAGATTCAGGAAGCGCTGCAGGAGAACATGCAGGACCTGGTCGGGATCGTTCGCACGGAGCACGAGATGGAACAAGCGCTCGCCTGCATCGAATCGCTGAAGCGGCGCGCCGCGAATGTCGCTGTGCGCGGTAATCGCGAGTACAACCCCGGCTGGCATACCGCGCTCGATCTCGACAACCTGCTCGTTGTTGCCGAAGCCATCGCGCGATCGGCATTGGCGCGAAAGGAGAGCCGCGGTGGTCACTTCCGAGATGATTTCCCGGATAAGGATCCGTCGTTCGGAACGTTCAATCTGATCGCTCAGCGCGAGCGTAATGGCGAGATGCGTCTCTCGCGAGAGACCATTCCATCGATGCCGCAGGAGCTCAAGGCCGTGATCGAGGAAATGAAATGACGGAGAGTGGAACCGCTTCCCGCGCGAGCACCACGTCAGCTGCAACAGCGGCGCCCGCATCCCAGGCGGTTGACGCGTTTACAGCCGCGCAAGCGGCGCAGGATGCCGCCGCGGCGCATAGCACTCGCGCGTTCAAGATCTGGCGCGGCGACAACGGCAAGGGCGAGTTCGTCGAGTTCAGTACCGATGTCGTCGAGGGGATGGTCGTGCTCGACGCCGTGCACGAGATCCAAGCGAAGCAGGCGAACGATCTCGCGGTGCGATGGAACTGCAAAGCCGGAAAGTGCGGCTCGTGCTCGGCGGAGATCAACGGCTCACCGAAGCTGATGTGCATGACGCGTCTCGATCAGCTGCCAGCCGACAAGCCGATCACGGTTGAGCCGATGCGCGCGTTTCCGCACGTGCGCGATCTCGTCACCGACGTTTCGTGGAACTTCCGCGTCAAAAAGAAGATCGCGCCATTCGCACCGCGAAAGCCAGACGCGCCGGATGGGACCTGGCGCATGTACCAGCGCGACATCGATCGCGTTCAGGAATTCCGCAAGTGCATCGAGTGCTTCTTGTGCCAGGACGTCTGTCACGTTCTGCGCGATCACCACATGCATGACGAGTTCATCGGACCACGATTTCTCGTGTATGCCGCGGCGCTCGAGATGCACCCACTGGACACGGGAGACCGCGTAGCCGCGCTGCGCGAGAACGATGGCATCGGGTATTGCAATATTACAAAATGCTGTACCAAGGTCTGTCCCGAGCACATCACGATCACCGACAACGCGATCATTCCTCTCAAAGAGCGCGTCGTCGACGAGTTCTTCGATCCAATCGGGAAGCTGGTGAAGATCTACTCGAGGAGGAAGAAGAAGTAGTTCCGCGACGAGCGTAGTTCACGGAGGCGGACGATGGAATTGAAGCCGATTACGCGCGAGGGTGTTCCGGCCGCGCTGCAGAAGGCGGAGCGGTATCGATTGCTGAACGACTCGTCGGCGGCCGAGAGCATTTGTCTCGACATTCTTCAAGTCGATCCGGAGAATCAGCCGGCCCTCGTGACGTTGCTCCTGTCGATCACGGATCAATTCATCGAGGAGCAATCGGATAGTCTGCATCGCGCGCGCGAAGTGCTGCCTCGACTCAAGGACGAGTACAAGCGCGCCTACTACGCCGGCATCATTTGCGAGCGACGCGCGAAGGCGCAGCTGCATCGTTCTTCGTTGGGTGCGGCGGAAGTCGCCGCAGAGTGGTTCCACGAGGCGATGTCCTGGTACGAACGTGCCGAATCGCTGCGTCCACCAGGAAACGACGAATCGATCCTGCGCTGGAACACCTGCGTGCGTCTGCTCGGCCGTCACGAGCCGAGTGCGCGTTCCGGCCCTCGGGAATACGAGCCGGCACTGGAGGAGTGAAGACAGCGGAGAGTAGAGAGTGAACGGCAAACATCGCGGCTTCCACTCTCTGCTCTCTACTCTCTACTCATTGTCGTCCCGCGGGCGCCATCGATCCGGACCCCGCCCCGGCCCGATCGGGCGTCATCGCGGTGAGTTGGCTCGTGCAGTGCGCACACCGTGTTGCGCGCGCGTCGATCACCTGACGGCAGAATGGACACTCCCGCGTTGCCGGCTTCTCCTCCGCCTTCGTTGGCTTGATCAGTGCCAGCGTTATGCGCCAACACACAAAGCCGACGATGACGAACTTCATCAAGACGCTCAGGAAGTGACCGTAGGTGAACTGCACCGGACCACTTTGTGGAAAACGCAGGTCCACCCAGGCCTTCGTCGGCGACACCGCATTGATCACGGGCATGATGAAGTCATTCACCAAACCCTGAACCACGTCATTCGTCGCGGCGCCAATCACGACGGCAATCGCCAGGGCCAGCATGTTCTGCTTGATGAGGAATGCTCTGAATTCTTTCAACATACCCACTCCATTGTCGAGGACGACCGCGGTGAGTGACTGTGGTCGATGGCGCTGGTAGCGTCCGAATCTGCACTTTCGGCCGAGGCTTGTGCCACCTCCATGTGCGTTTCGGGTGGCGTCCTCGCCCCCCCCGAGGGGCCGCCAACGTGTCTCGGAAGGGATCGGTTCGGCACCAAATGATGCCTTGCGCTGTTGGCACAACTATGGCGTTCGGCATCTCACGCGCGACGTCGACGCGTGTCATTCCGCGGACTCGTTGCTGCGTCACACTCAAAGACAATCGCTAAAGGTCATGCAGGCACCAGGCGCAGAGCCGGGCAAAGGAGCCGCCCTCGACTCGCCACGGGGCACGTCGCATCTCGGGAGCTCGCAATCCGCGATACTCTCCGACGACGCTCGCGCCTTCGTCGCCGATCTTGCGCGTCGGTTTTCTGGTTCGGTTGCCGAGCTGCTCGCGCGACGGATCGAACGCCGCAAACGCATTGATGCGGGCGAGGAACAACTTGCATTCCTGACAGACACGAAAGAGGTGCGCGCACGCGACTGGCGCGTTGCGCGGGCGCCTCAGGACTTGCTGCGCCGAGCGGTCGAGATCACCGGTCCGACCGATCGTAAAATGATGATCAACGCTCTCAACTCCGGAGCGGACGTCTTCATGGCGGACCTCGAGGACTCGTCCGCGCCGACGTGGGAGAACGTCCTCACCGGCCAATTGAATCTGTATGACGCGGTGCGCCGCACGATCGCGTGGAACGACCCCGAGACCGGAAAGGCCTATCGACTCAACGACCGCACGGCAACATTGATCGTTAGGCCTCGCGGATGGCACCTCGTTGAGCGCCATCTCCTCGTTGACGGACGCCCGGTCCCCGGTGCGCTGGTCGATGCGGGACTCTTCTTGTTCCACAATGCTCATGCACTCATCGAGCGAGGCACCGGTCCCTACTTATATCTGCCCAAGCTCGAGAGCCACCACGAGGCGCGGCTCTGGAACGACGTTCTCGACCACGCCGAACAGGCGCTGGCAATTCGGCAAGGTTCGATCAAGGCCACGGTCCTGATAGAAACCCTCCCAGCTGCTTTCGAGATGGATGAGATCCTGTGGGAGCTCCGCGATCATATCGTCGGGCTGAACTGCGGGCGCTGGGACTACATCTTCAGCTTCATCAAGTATCGCTCGGCCGACCCCGCTGCGGTGCTCCCCGACCGCTCGCAGGTCACGATGGAGCAGCCGTGCATGCGTGCCTACACTCAGCTCGCCGTGAAGACGTGTCATCGCCGCGGCGCGCACGCGATCGGAGGAATGGCAGCGCAGATTCCGATCAAAGGCAACGCCGACGCGAACGAACGTGCGCTGTCGCGTGTTCGCGCCGACAAGCTCCGAGAAGTGAAGGACGGCCACGACGGAACCTGGGTGGCGCATCCTGGGCTCGTGCCGGTGGCGCGCGAGATATTTGACGCGAACATGCCGGGCGCGAATCAGCTCGGCGTCGCACGCGCTGACGTTCACACCACCGCGGAAGACCTGCTCCGCGTGCCGACGGGAGGACGCACAGACGAGGGCCTTCGGCATAACGTCCGCGTCGGCATTCAATACATGGAAGCGTGGCTGCGCGGCGTCGGCTGTGTGCCGCTGTACCATCTCATGGAAGACGCAGCGACCGCCGAGATCTCCCGGGCGCAGGTGTGGCAATGGATTCACCATCACGCCCGGCTCGACGATACCGGTGACGTCGTCGATGACGCCCTGCTCGAGCGCATTGTCGGCGAAGAGATGCAGCGCATAACGACGGAGATCGGTGAGGCCCGCGTACGCAATGGTCGATTCACCGAAGCGCGCGCTCTCTTCACGCAGCTCGCTACGGCACCAACACTTGCTGACTTTCTGACGTCGACCGCCTACGCCGCGCTCGACGACGTCCCGCCCGTTTCTATCGACTGACTGGAGACTCTATGGCTGCCCCCATGATTGTTACCGATGACGTCGCCGAGACCATGCCGATCGGAGATAGCGATCGCGCCGCACGCTGGGACGGCGTCACACGGCCGTACACGCCGGCCGACGTCGAGCGACTGCGTCCGTCGATCAAGATCGAATACACAGTGGCCGACGTCACCGCGCGCCGCCTCTGGTCGTTGCTGACGTCGCGCAACTTCGTGCCGGCGTTAGGCGCGCTCACCGGCAGCCAGGCCGTGCAGATGGTGCGCGCCGGCTTGGAGGCGATTTATGTGAGCGGCTGGCAGGTCGCGGCAGACGCTAATCTCGCTGGCCAGACGTACCCCGATCAAAGCCTCTATCCGGCCAACTCCGTTCCGGCTCTCGTCAGGCGCATCAATCAGGCGCTGCTCCGCGCGGATCAAGTCGATCGAAGTGAGCGCAAGGGCCGAAGCTCCCTCAATGGCGCGAATGGACAAAAGCGTCAGTGGCTGGCCCCAATGGTGGCTGATGCTGAAGCTGGATTCGGCGGGCCGCTGAACGCCTTCGAGTTGATGAAAGCAATGATCGAGGCTGGTGCGGCGGGCGTCCATTTCGAGGACCAACTGGCCTCGGAGAAGAAGTGCGGACATCTCGGTGGCAAGGTCCTCGTTCCCACCGGGCAATTCATTCGCACACTCATCGCCGCGCGGTTGGCCGCCGACGTGCTCGACGTTCCGACGGTGCTGATTGCGCGCACCGATGCACATAGCGCCAAGTTGCTCACGAGCGACGTCGATGCCCACGATCGAGAGTTCTGTACGGGCGAGCGCACCCCCGAAGGGTTCTTCCGTCTACGTGGCGAGCTCGATTGCGCGATTGCGCGCGCAGTTGCGTACGCGCCGTACGCCGATCTCCTCTGGTGCGAAACGTCGACGCCGGACCTTGCCGAAGCGAAGAAGTTCGCCGAATCGGTGCGCGAGGTCGCGCCGAACAAGATGCTTGCTTACAACTGCTCGCCGTCCTTCAATTGGCGCAAACATCTCGACGCTTCGACCATCGCGAAGTTCCAACGCGAGCTTGGCGCAATGGGGTACAAGTTCCAATTCGTGACTCTCGCTGGCTTCCACGCCTTGAACTACGGGATGTTCGATCTCGCACGGCGCTATCGTTCCGATGGCATGGCTGCCTACGCCGAGCTGCAGAACGCTGAATTCGCCGCCGAGGCCGACGGCTATACCGCGACGCGTCACCAGCGTGAGGTCGGGACCGGTTACTTCGACGTCGTGTCGGAAATTGTCTCGGGCGGCGCGAGCTCCACACTCGCGTTAGGCGAGTCAACGGAAACGAAGCAGTTCTAGGAAAGGGGCGGCGCTGATAGCCCTATCCCCTCCTGAGGCGCCGGTGAGCTGGGTACGGAAACGTGTCCACGAGCTCACCGGCCCGTACGCGATCCTGCACGCTGCGCCACCAATCTGGGTCGAGCAAATCACGGTGCGCGGCGAGAAATGCGTCGCGGAGCGGGCCGGTTGGCACCATGAATGGCGCGAATTCCTCCGGGAACACGTCGTGCTCCGCCACCGAGAACCACGGTTCAGCTGCGAGCTCGTCGTCGAAGGAGCGCGGCGCGGGAAAGTGCCGGAATCGACACTCGCTCAGGGCCGCGAGCTCATCGTAATCGTAGAAGATCACGCGGCCGTGACGGCTGACGCCAAAATTCTTGAGTAGCAGGTCGCCCGTGAAAATGTTCGCGGCCGCGAGATCCTTGATCGACTGGCCATAATCGAGAATCGCGGCCTCCGCCGACGTCGAATCCATCTCGTGAATGTACAGATTGAGTGGCCTAACGCGGCGCTCGGTGTAAACGTGCTCGAGAATCACGTCGTCGCCGTCGACTCGCACCGCGCTTTGTGCCACGTGCAGAAGCTCGTTCAGCAGCTCGTCGGAGAAGCACCGCCGAGGAAATGCCAGCCCCTGAAAGAGTTGAGCGTCGGCGAGGCGACCGACCCGATCGCGGAGGAAGACGCGGTGGTATTGCTCCATCACTTGCCGCCGCGTCGTGCGCTTCGGGACACCGATTCGGTCCTTGATGATCTTGAGAACGATATTCAGCGACGGCAGCGTGAACACGGCCATCACCAGACCTTTCACGCCAGGGGCATCCTCGAAGCGCGCGTCCGGAAGCGTTAGGTGGTGCTCCAATGTCCGATAGAGCTCCGTCTTGCCGTGCTTGTTGTAGCCAATCGACGTGTAAAGCTCGTCGATGCGCTTGAGCGGCATGATGTCGCGGAGGAATGCGATCGTTGCTGACGGGCGCTCCACGTCGACGTGAAAGTAGGACCACGCGAAACCGAAAACGACCGAGATCTCATCCGACGACGTCAGCACGGCATCCACGACGACTCCGTCATCGTTGGCGAGAAGCGCGAGCGCGAGCGGCACTCGGCGACCCTCGCGCTCGAGACGACCGATCATGTACGCACCTTTGTTGCGGTAGAACAGACTCGTCAGGACGTCAGCGTGGTCGACGCTCGGTTCCCCAAACGCTGCTAATGCCGCACGCTCGATCGCGCCGCCAACGCGCCGGATGTCACCCTCCGGGTCAGCGAGGGCATAGCCGAAATCGGCGAGCAGTCTGCGGCTCAGCGCCGTGACTCCGTCTTTGCCGGAGCATCGGCGATGCGGCGCCTCGTCGGCATCTCCGTCGAACTCCCGCGACCACGAGCGCTGAAACTCGATATCCTGATCGACGCCGACGGTGTGGAAGAAGTGGCGGGTGACCGAGCTGAAAAAAGTTTGGGCGATCTCACGATCGGCGCGTTGGTCGACGAGCACCGCATACTCGTCTCGCATCGCGACCCAGTGCGCGCGCTCCGTTCGTGCGTCGCGTGCCCGCTTGGACACCTGAGCGATGGCGTGATCCACGTTGCGACCGTAGAGTCGCAATCGATTGGTCGCCTCGTTACGCGCACCGAGCCAGTCACGCGCACGGAAGTGACGCGCTGAGCGACGTGCAGCCGCGCGAAAGCTCTCGTGATACTCGTCGAAGACGTCGCGGAGCATGCGCGCGCAGTCTCTTGCGAGCGCTCGGCTTGGAAGCGGCGTGTCCGGCATCACGAAAAGATGCGCCCTCAGCAGCCATCTCGCAGCTAGGTGCGTCGCCTGCGCTTGCGCATCCCGCGCTCTCGGGCGACGTTGTCAACTGGTATCACCGATGAGAAGCTGATGACGGCACCCAGCACGGTACGGTGGTGATGGACGAACCCCGCCGATACCGGATGTCCCTGGCGCGACAACTGTCGCTGCTCACTGGAGCTGTCGTCGCGTTTTCCCTCTTGATCGTACTTGCAGTAGCCTACGAAGCGCTTACCCGTTCGGCTCTTTCGGGCGCGTTCACAGCGCTTACTCGCGCGACAGCGCAGCTCGCCAATCTCGCGGAAACGAGTAGTCGTCAAACTCGAACGCGATTTGCGGCCGCCGCGAAGGATTCAGCGATCCGGCGAGCGCTCATTGCCGCGAGCGCGAGCACGGGCGTATCGCTCGCCGCTTCGAGAACGGGAGACAACACCGTTGAAGCAGCGCGGAAGGCGCTCTCTCAACTCTCCACTCCAACGGACTCGGGCATGCCGATCGAGTTGTGGAGCGCGAGCGGGCGCCGCGTTACCTACATCGGGAA
>DATEGN010000442.1:0-5964 GCA_035280125.1 Gemmatimonadaceae bacterium
GGGCTTCCTGTGGGCGGCGACTTGGAGTATGCCGACGGGGTAACAATCGCGCAGGCCCTTGCCGCGAGGAGGAGCATGTGAGGGGTCGATCCCAGTTGGATGACGCCAAAGCGGTGACCGCCGGGTTTCTCGGCGGTCTTATTATCGGCCTGCTGGTCTGGAGCACCCAGATTCGGCGGAGCCGCCGTGACTTGTTCAGCCGGAACCCCGTCCGCCGTTTGGCGGCATTGGGCTACATCGGCGGGCACCCCAGCGTCGATACGGCGCGCCTGCTCACGGAGTACGTGAGCTGGGAACGACGACCGACGTTGCGTCGTCGTGCCGAGCGACTGTTACGGCGCATGCAGAAAGACCTTACTTGAGCTTCTCGTGGGGACGAAATGCCCGTCGGTGCAGCAAGCTGGTCATTCACCGAAGACGACTTCGGTGCCATAACCAAGTCGCTCGAGCGATTTCTATTCGACAGTAATGCCCGCTGCGCATTGCTGGTGGATAGAACAGGCCAGCTCGTTGCCACGGTCGGTGAACAACCCAAGTTCGACCCCACCGCCTTCGCCACACTCACCGCCGCGGATTTCAGCGCCAACGACCAGCTCGCGAAGCTGATCGGCGAGAACGATTTCAACTCGCTCTTTCACCAGGGCGAGAAGGAATCGATGTATCTCGCCGACGTTGCGCGTCGTGTCATCCTCGTGGTGCTCTTCGACAATCGAACCACGTTAGGCCTCGTAAGGCTGAAGATGAAGGCAGCGGTGGACGAGCTCGCAAAATTGTTCGAGGAAGTGTTCAAGCGCGCCGGCCGCGGCGGCTCGCAGCCTAACCTTCTCGCCGGCGCCGACGACGAGATCGACAAGCTGTTTCAGTAAGGAGAGACAGCATGTCGATGATCAATTACGCCTCGCGCGAGATCAACTGTAAGATCGTGTACTACGGTCCCGGCCTCGGCGGAAAGACTACCAATCTCGAGCACGTGTACGGCAAGGTCTCGCCCGACACACGGGGGAAGCTCATCTCGCTCGCGACCGAGACGGAGCGCACGTTGTTCTTCGATTTCTTGCCGGTTGATCTGGGCACGATCCGCGGCTTCAAAACACGATTCCATCTGTACACTGTTCCCGGCCAAGTCTATTACAACGCCAGTCGAAAACTCATCCTCAAGGGTGTCGATGGCATCGTGTTCGTCGCCGATTCGCAGATCGAGCGAATGGAAGCGAATCAGGAAGCGATGCAGAACCTGTACGACAACATGTCGGAGTACGGGTACGACCTGACGCGCATGCCCTTCGTGATTCAATACAATAAGCGCGATCTCCCCAACGCCGCGCCCATTCGCGACCTCCAGTCCGCATTGAATCCGGGCTGGGAGCTATCGGACCCGTCGCGAATGCGCGTCACGCCGGATCCAGGTCACCCGGGCGAACATTTGGTCGAGCAGCTCGGGAGCGGCGAATGGGTGGAGCATGCGCCCTATTACGACGCCGTGGCCGTGACCGGTGAGGGCGTATTCGACACGTTGAAGGCGGTCAGTAAACTGGTTCTCAAGTCACTGGCCTGACGCCTCGCGAACGAACATCGGCTGTTCGCTATCGGTGTATCGGACTAGAATTGAGGATGGGTCCGGGGCTTTGCGCGACACTACGAAGCGTAAATCGACGTCCACGACAGCTTGGACCCGATAGCTGAAGCAGCCGCGAATGAACCTCCCGAATGCGTTGACCGTAGGTCGCATCGCGATCACGCCGCTGATCGCGACGCTTCCGTTTGCGCCGGCGACCGCTCCGCGCGTGATCGCATTCGTGCTGTTCCTTTTCGCAGCAGTCTCCGACTACGCCGACGGCGTGCTCGCGCGATCACGAAAGCAGGAGACCACTCTCGGCAAGCTCCTCGATCCGCTCGCGGACAAGCTGCTCCTCATCGGCACGTTCGTGCCAATGTGGGCGCTGATGCAGAGCGCGAATGGAATTGCCGGCGCTTCGTTCGCGACGAGCGACCTGTCGCCACACGCGCTCCCGTTCGTCACACCCTGGGGTGACGTGACTCTGCCGTGGTGGATTGTTGTCATCGTGCTCGGTCGAGAGTTAGCGATGACGATCTTTCGTCAGGCGGCAGCGCGTCGCGGCGTCGTGATCGCGGCAATTGGGCCCGCCAAGGTCAAGACCGGCTTTCAGCTCATCTGGCAGGGCGCAGCGTACCTCTGGTTCGTCGTCGCGACGATCGCGTTGGCGCGCGACTGGAACGGCGCCGGCTGGCGGGGCTTGGCCTTCTTCATCGGCACTGCCGGAACGATCGTGATGAGCGTTGCCGTTCTGCTCACGCTCTACTCGCTGTGGCTCTATGTCAGCCGGTACGGCCGTGTATTTGTACAGAGCCGCGCGCGCAGCTGACCTCCGTCACATATGCCTGACATGGAAGTCGAGCTGATTACGATCGGCGACGAGCTCCTGCTCGGATTTACGATCGACACGAATGCGGCCCATCTCGCGCGTGAGCTTGCGTCGATCGGTATTGGCATTCGACGTCGTGCTTCCGTGGGTGATGTGGCAGAGGACATCGCGGCGGCCGTGCGCAACGGAATCGAGCGCACGGGCGCGGTGATCACCACTGGAGGTCTCGGCCCGACGAGCGACGACCTCACAAAACCGTCGATAGCTGCGCTCTTTGGACGCCGAATGGCGCTCGATGAGGAGCACGTCGCGTGGATGGAGCAGCGCTGGCTGCAGCGCTTTCAGCGCAAGATGCCGGAATCGAATCGCGCCCAGGCGATGATACCGGAGGGAGCGACGAAACTCGCGAACCGGCACGGGTCCGCGCCCGGTATCTGGCTCGAGGACGAGCAGGGCCGTTGGGTAGCGATGCTGCCCGGTGTGCCGCGCGAGATGAAAGGGATGCTTGCCGACACGCTCCTGCCGCGACTTCGCGAGCGGACATCTGCTGCAGGAGCGCTAACGGTCGTGCGCTCACGGACGCTGCGGACCACAGGCGTTGCCGAGTCCTTGCTCGCGGATCAAATCGATCCCGTGCGAGAGCAACTCGGCCCCATCACGCTCGCGTACCTACCGGGCGCCGATGGCGTGGACCTCCGCCTAACTACTCGTGGTGTTTCCTTGAACGGAGCCGACGAGATTCTGAGCACTGCTGCCGAGTTGTTGCGGGCTAAGCTCGGCCGCTCGATTTACGCCGAGGGAGACGCGGACCTTACTTCGATCGTGCTCGATCGCTGCCGAGACTTGGGCTACACAATTGCAGTCGCCGAGAGTTGCACGGGTGGTCTCCTCGGGGCGCGGTTGACGTCGATTCCCGGTTCGAGTGAGGTCGTCCTCGGAGGGGTAATCGCATATGCGAATGAGGTGAAGCTCTCTCTCCTCGGAGTAGACGCAGCGGATCTCGCCAAGCACGGCGCGGTCAGCGAACAGATAGCTCGCCAAATGGCGGAGGGCGTTCGCGGACGACTGGGCGCTACGATTGGAATCTCGATCACGGGGGTTGCCGGCCCCGGTGGCGGCACCCCGGAAAAGCCCGTCGGCACGGTGTGGATCGCGGGCGCTTTGCCCGAGGGGACGCGCGCGGTGCAACTAAAACTGATCGGCGACCGTGAGGAGATCCGTCGCCGAGCAACGCAAAGTTCGCTCGAGCTCGTGCGACGGGCGTTGCTCGAGCGCGATTGAACCCACGAGGTGCACAGAGGTTGCACGCCTCGCCTGCGACAGGCAACTTTTCATGCTGCAACACGCTCGCGTTTGCTAGAGATTGGCGACGCGCTCCGCGTCGATGTGCGAGCGTTGCTCGCAAGGATTACACACGATGAATCGTTCCGACAAAGATCCCGCGCGTCGTCCCAAACGTGAACCGGGCGATGCGATGACAGATGATTTTGCTCCCGTCTCGGGGGAAGAGGCCGACGACGATGTCGAGACCGCTGCCGAACAGCCAGAGGCGACAAGTGTCGCGGATGATTCGGCGACTGATCCCGGAGTCGAATCCGAGATGGAGCGCATTCTCGCAGAACAACAGGACAAATACCTGCGGCTCGCGGCGGAGTACGACAACTATCGAAAGCGCTCCGTTCGGGAGCGCCAGGAAGCATCGCTGCGCGGACAGGCCGAGCTGCTGCGCGGTCTACTCGACGCATTGGACGATCTCACGAGATTCGCACACGTAGATCCCGCGACGACGGACACGAAGACCGTCGTCGAAGGAGTCGCAATGGTCGAGCGCAAGATGCTGAAAACCGTCGCCGGCGTTGGGCTCGAAGTGATCAATCCAGTGGACCAGACGTTCGACCCAGCGACGATGGAAGCGGTTGCGACGGAGCCGGCGTTGTCGGCCGAAGACGATCACGTTGTCGCCAAGGTCTATCAGCAGGGCTACCTGTTCAAGGGCCAGCTGCTTCGTCCCGCGCGCGTCGTCGTGAAGCAGTGGAACGGCTGAGGACGTACTGAGCGCCATGGCGCAAAACAAAGACTTCTACGCGGTACTCGGTGTCTCCGCTTCCGCGACGCAAGACGAGATCAAGAAGCAGTATCGAAAGCTTGCGGCGCGATATCATCCGGATAAGAACCCGAACGACGCGAAAGCAGCAGACCGGTTCAAGGAGATCTCCGAAGCGTATCAGGTGCTCGGCGACGCGGACCGTCGGAAGCAATACGACCAGATGCGTCAGCTCGGTGCGTTCGGCGGTTTTGGCGGACGCACGGGAGCGCGCCCCGGCGCCGGCACCGGCACGGGCGGGTTCCAAGGCGGTGGCAACTTCCACTTCGAAGACTTCGACATCGGCGGGCTTGGTGGCCTCGGTGACATCTTCAGCTCCATGTTCGGCGGCGGCGCGGCTGGTGGAAAAGCGCGGTCGCGTGGGCCAGAACGCGGGCAGGATGTCGAGATGCAAATCGAGGTGCCATTCCGCGTTGCGGCGCTGGGAGGAAAGGTCCCCGTCGAGCTCGAGGTGAACGAAGAGTGCCCAACGTGTCACGGAACGGGCGCCGCGCCAGGGGCAAAGCTTCAGACCTGTCCCGAGTGTAGTGGTCGCGGGACGATCTCTTTCGGTCAGGGCGGGTTCGCCGTGCAGCGCCCCTGTCCGATGTGCCTCGGGCGGGGACAGGTTCCAACCGAGCGTTGCCCAACGTGCAACGGCGCGGGCGAAGTACGTACCCGTAAGAAAGTTCTAATCACCGTTCCGTCTGGGGCGGAGAACGGCTCGCGCATTCGTTTGAAAGGTCAGGGTGGTCGCGGTGAACGAAATGGGCCGCCGGGCGATCTCTTGATCACCTTCCAGGTCGAAGCCGATCGTTTCTTCCGTCGCGAGGGGCTCGACGTCATTGCGCCCGTGCCGATCAATATCGCACAGGCGACCCTCGGCTCACGCATCAGCGTCCGCACACTGGACGGCAAGCGCGTGGCGATTCGCATCCCGCCGGGGACGGCAAACGGCAAACGATTTCGCGTCCGAGGCCAAGGAATCGAACGAGATGCTGCGCGGGGTGACCTCATCGTTCAAGTCGATGTCCTGGTCCCCGAAAAGCTGACCGAGGATCAGGAGCGGGCGATGAAGGAGTTCGCTGAGGCTGGCGGGCTGAAATACTGAAACGGGCAACGGGAAGAGGGGAAGGGGAACGGGGAACATCGGAACGAAACGCCGCGTTCCGAATTCCCCGTCCCCTGTCCCCGTCGCTGTCCCCGCTCCCCGCCGTTGCGCATATTGCGGATATGGCAGATCGAAATCGTCCGGCCATCGTTCGGCGCGCTGACGGCGCACTGGACTTTACCGATCCGTCCGGCACGCTCTGGACGGTGTCGGAGATCGCTCGGCTGGAGTATTCCGAGCGGCTGATGGCGATGTTGCCGCACCCCGAGCGACGACAGGGATGGTTGCTCTTCGAGTCAGAGCATGGCGATCGTCGGCGGTTTACGCCGATCCCAGACGACTGGCGGACGTTTCCGATGTCCGGACTGCTGCAATGTCTCGGTGAC
>DATEGN010000443.1:0-5237 GCA_035280125.1 Gemmatimonadaceae bacterium
CATGAAGCCGACGCGGTCCTGCTTGAAGTGGAGCGAGGTCTCGTAGCGCGGTGCGGGTGTCCAGTGCGAGCCCTTCGGCGCCTCGGGCATGTCGATCTTCCAGGTCTTCGTGGAAGGTACGAACATGCTAAACCCAAGCCACTTGCTGTCCGGGGACCAGTGAAGGTCCGACGGAGTTTCGTCCATGTGCGTGATCTGCGACGTCGCACCTTCGGCGTCCATGTACCGCACGAACAGCTGCGTCCCGCGCGGTTCACCTTCCTTGAGGAAAGCGATGCGTGTTCCATCCGGCGACCAGACTGGGCTGGCGCCTTTGCCGAGCATGCGATTGCGGGAGCCGTCGGCGTTCATGATCCAAAGCGCCGAGTCCCAGCGATCATCGATCTTGTTGACGTAGCGACGGGCGTAAACGATCTGTTTGCCGTCGGGCGAGATCTGAGGATCACCGACCTGCTCGAAATCGAGGTAGTGATCGACGGTGAGCAGCGTGTCCGAATGCTTCTCTTGCGCGCGGGCGATGGTCGCCGCGACGAGCAAAGGCAGCAGCGCGAGCGAAAGGCTTCGCATTGGCCTCTCCTGGTGGTGGATGGCAGGCCTCAATATGGCCGGCCCTGCGGTCGATGGCGAGTAATTCCGGGGAACGGGGGACTGGGAACGGGGGACGGGGAATTGGGAACGAAACGCTGCGTTCCGAGTCCCCCGTCCCCCGTTCCCCGTCCGCCGCCAATCACCCGCTCAACGGCGTACACGATCCCGACTTCCCTCGAGCCGCGCACTCTGCCGCTGGAATCGGCATGACTGTCGGCACGGCGCCCGAAGTCACACCAAGCGGAATCGTCGTTAGAAGGTTGAACCGTCGCGCGTCGATCCACGTCGTGCCCTGTTCCCATAGCAAAGAGAACTCACGCTCATACAGCAGCGCGTTGATGAATGCCGCGTTGTTCGCGAATGACCCGTATGCCGCGAGACCGCCCGAGTTCACCCGCACATAATTCAGGTCACTCAGCCCGCCCGCCGTGTTACCCGTGAGGTACCGCGCCTCGGCGCGCAGAAGAATGAGCTCCTCGTTCTTGATGATCGGGATCGGGTGCCCTGCATCCGATTCGTTATTGGTGAAATAGCGCGTGAACTTGAGTGTGCCCGTGATGTCCACGCCGCCGATCGATTGCGGCGAGCTCGCCGTCGCAGCCGCGGTCTTGCTCGTGAGGCGACGATCAACGACCCCCCCGTTGCGCTGCGCCCGTTGATAGAGAATCAGGCTGTCGGCGAAGTAGCGGACGCCGTCGAGCGGCTCGGACAGGTCGTTCACCTGGTCGTTAGGCGAGTTCGAGAAGTCGAACGAGACCGCGTTCTGAAGCGTGCTCGGATTGCTCGTGTCGAGAAAAGATGCGCCAAGCGCGGTCAGTGCCAGGTTGTAGCACGGCGCGCCGCAACCCGCGCTCGCTCGCAGCACGTTGGCCTTCGCGATCAACGCATTGACGAACTGGCGGAAAGTGGACGGCGTATCGAACCCGGTGAATCCGGGCGGCGTCGGGAAGGGAAAGTCCGTTGTGGCGTTGGCCTGCAGTTTCGATGATGCATCGTTGAGCAAGCCGAGCGCGTAGCCATAGACGCTGTCCTGGGCGACAAAGGGCGCGGGCGTCGCATCGATCGCGCGTCCGACGTCCACGGGTGCTCCCAGAGTGGCGCGCGTCTCGATGATGTACATGAACGCGAGCGCCTTCAGCGTCTCTGCCATCGCCTGAGACACGGCCTTCTCACCCGCCGAGAGGTCGCCGCTCTTGGCCAAGGCATCGATGTACGTGTTGGCGTCACGGATGAGACCATAACGACTCTGCCACAGTGCGCCGCCGAAGCCGCTCGGCGAGAGTGGCCCGAAGTACGGCTCCTGATAGTCGGGCTGGTTGTTGCCGGCGAGGTTGATCCCCTCGCGGCCCATCGAGCCGACGCGCCAGATGAAGCTCGTGATCTCGCTGCGTGAGCGCCCGAAGAGCCCGGTCGCCGCGGCGCTCAGCTTCGCGCGTGTTGGATTGCTGAGGAGGTCGTCGAGCGTTGGCTGATTCGGATTCGTAACGTCGAAATTCGTGCATGACGCGAAGACGAGGGTGGAGAAGGCCACGCCGAGAAAAGTTGAGATTTTTGTCATCGCTCAGAACCCCACGGACAGGGAGAACAGAAATTGCCGCGAGGGCGGGTAAGGACCGAGATCGACGTTGCGCGTGATTGCCTGTTGGCCGTAGTTGCTCGACTCGGGGTCGTAGCCGAAGTACTTCGTCGAGAGCCACAGGTTGCGCCCGGAGAAGTTCGCCTGCACATCGTCCGAGCCGAAGTAATGCGTGTACCGACGCGGCAACGCGAAACCCAGACGCACTTCGCGCAATCGGACGAAATCGGTCGATTGTACGAACGGTGTCGCGATCCCCGTGTTCAAGCAGGCGTCCGCGCGCGCCTGGCCCGCGGGCGTCGCTTGATCCGGCGCGAGCTGATTGCAGTCGTACAGTGAGAGCGTCTGATTCTGCGCGACGCCGCCTCGCTGCATCTCGAGGAGTACCGAGAGCGACGCGAACCGATAGGTAAAGTCGTTCGAGAAGGACATTTGAAACGCCGGACTCGCATGTCCGAGGTACCCGATCACAAAGTCGCCGTTCTGATCGACCGAGGTTTGCCCGATGATCTGATCGATCGGACGTCCGGGCTGAAGGAAGAACTCACCATAGGCGAGACCGAAGCCCGCAGTCGGCGGACGGAATCCGGGCACAGGGAGGTTGTCGACGTTGGAGTGATCGTGGCTGTACGTCGTGCGATACAGCCAGGTGAAGTCGCCCTGCTTGACGAGCTGCAGCGCGAGCGCGGCCTCGATGCCTTCGTTGCTCAGTTGGCCGCCGTTCAGGATCACTTGCGTGAAGCCACTCGACGGCGCGGGCGTGCGATTGAGCAGGAGGTTGGTCGTCCGCCGCTTGTACGCGGTGACTTCCAGCGTTGCTCGGCCGTTCCACGATGCAGCGTCGAATCCACCCTCGAACTCCTTGACGCGCTCCGGCTCAACGTCGGGCGCGCCGGAGATGCCGGTAACATTCGTGCCGACGTTGCCGCCGATGACGCTCGTCGAGAGCGTCGTGAACTTCTGGCCGAACAGCGGCTGATTGCCGGTCTCGCCGTAGGCAGCGCGTAACTTGAAATCGCTGCCCTGGCCGAGCAAATCGGGAAAGCGGTATGACGCGCCGGTCTTGGGGAAGACATAGAACGTGCCCGTGTTGCCGAACACGCTGCTCTTCTCGGCGCGGAGCCCGGCTTCGATCGTTAGGCGCTCGTCGAGCGCCATGACCTGCTCCTGCGCATAGAGCGCGACGGTGCGCTCCGTGGAGAGATTCTCCTGCTGCTCGCCGAATACCGAACCCTGTGTGATGTTGGTCTGGCCCGGCAACAGACCTCGCGCGGTGACCCGGGAGATCTGTAGCTGTCGGTCCTCGTACTGGACACCGCCCGAGGTCGTCGTGTGGAAGATCGAGCCCCCGGTGTAGCTGTGAATCGCGTTCAGATTCCAGTTCACATACTGCGCGTTGCCGTTGCTCAAGGTGGAGGCGCCCGGATTCTGGAGCCGCTCCTGGAAGAACAGGTCAGGTGGTGCAACGACGGCGTCACGCTGACTGAAGATGTCGGCGCCTGCCGAGCCAACGAACGTGAGTGACTGCTTATCATTGGCCCAGGCGTTGGCGTTGAGCGTCGCGCCGCCAGTGAATCGATTCACCGCCTCGCGGTTGCGTCCAAACGCTGCCGTCTGCAATGGATTCGAGCCGAGATAGGTGAATTCCGGCTGACGAAAATGTCCGCTCGCGTCGAGCAGGGGCACGAAGCTCGGGATGTACGCGAGCGCATATGTCATCCCGGCGCCGGTGTTGTCGTTGTTGATGAAGCCGCGATCGCTCGCGTTGTGGGCGAATGCGCTCGTCATCGAAAGCGAGAACTTGTCGCTCAGATGTTGCGACAGATTCAAGCGCAGCGCTGAACGTTGTGCCCAGGTGTTGTGGACGATGCCGTCATCGCGCTTGGTGTCTCCGGAGACGTAGTAGGTCGTGCTCCCCGTGCCGCCACCCACGTCGATCTGCGTCTCGGCTGCCGGCGCGTTTCCACCCACGAGCTCCTCGAGGTGATCGTAGTAGGGGAGCTTGCCGTTGACCTCGAGCGATCGGATGATCGCCGAGTCACCGGCGCTCGAGTACACGGCGAAAGCGCTCGTCGTATCGAAGAGCCGCTCGCCTGGTCCGCGAAGCAAATTCGACCAACCCAGCCGCTGTGTGACGTGCGCTTTTGGTTTACCCGCCTGTCCGCGATTGGTCGTAATGATGACGACTCCGTTGGCCGCCTTCGATCCGTAGATCGACGACGCCGCAGCGCTCTTGAGCACCTCGATGCTGACGATGTCGTTCGGGTTGAGGTCCGCGAGCCGATTCGCGACGTCATCCTGCGTCGGCCCGCTGCCGCTCGCGCTGCCGCTGCCGGTCACGGTGTAGAGTCCCGACGGAATCGACGCGTTGCTGTAGATCACACCGTCGACGACGATCAGGGGGTCGGATGCACCGATGACGGTATTGCTGCCGCGAATCTGTATCTGCGCGCCGCCACCGGGAGCGCCGGAGTTCGTCTGAATGTTCGCGCCCGCGATCTTTCCGGCGAGCGCGATGTCCACCGCTGGCGCGGGGACGCGATTCAGCTCCGCTGAGTCGACATTCGCGGTCGAGGTGATCGCGTTGCGTTTGCTGATCACCGTTGCCTGCCCGGTGACGACAACCTGATCGAGCGTGAGCGCGGCGCGAGTTAAGAATATTGTCAACGTGTCGGCGGACGGCGCCGCGATTTCACGTGCGCCATAACCGAGCGCCCGAATGCGGAGTCGCTGCGCGCCAGCGGGAATCGCCAGCGCGAAGCGGCCTTGCTCGTCCGTCTGCGACGCGCCGCTGCCGTTGATGACGGAGATGATGGCGCCAGAAATGGGCTCGGCACTTCCGTCGACGCGCACGGCGCCGACGAGCCGGCGTTGCTGCGCGAGGAGTGCGGCGGGAAAGAGCAGGAGCGCCGTGAGCGCGGACAACGCGATACGTTTGGCCATTGATTGTCCCCCAAGAGGAGCAGACAACGCGCGCAATGCGTCGGCGCAGCTGCGCGAGGGTGGGTGCGCTCATATACCGTCGGGGCGAATGACCGTCAAGCGGTTGGGGCGAGGCGGTGCGCCCAAGGTG
>DATEGN010000444.1:0-6698 GCA_035280125.1 Gemmatimonadaceae bacterium
GGATTGCCCCCTTCATGTAACGAGACGGATCGCGCCGCACGTCGGCGAGCACCGCGTTCAGGTCCGTCACCAGCTTGTTCAACTGGTCGTACAGCGTCTGATCGGTGAGCATCTTCGAGGCGAAGCCGTTGCCGGTCGTGAGCATGCGCATCAGCGAATCAGCGCCGCTGCTCATCTTCAGGAGATTGACGTAGAGCACCGTGTCGCGCAGCATCCTGCCTAACGACCCCTGCGCCGAGTTCACGGAGCGGACGAGCGAATCGGTGGACGCGAGCATGCCGCTGAGGTGCGTGTAGAGCGTGGGATCGTCGAGCAGGCGGCCGACGGTGCCATTTGGATTCTGCAGTCGCGCGAGCATCGTATTCGTGCGCGTCAGCGTGCCCGTGAGCTGGTCATACAGTTCACGATTCTTCACCAACTGTCCCAGTGTGCCTTCGCCGCGGACGATGCCACCGGTGAGCGCACGCATGTCCTTCGTGAGCTCGACGACGTCGCCAACCGCGCCTGCTGCCTGGGCGAGCACCTGCTCGTAATCGAGCGCGGGCGAGACGGCGATCGTGTCCCCGCCATGCAGCACCGGCGCGCGCGGCGTTCCCGGTGTGATGTCGAAGATCTTGTCGCCCAATAGACCCATCGTGCGAATCTGCGCCTTGGAGTCTCGGCGAATCTGATCTTGAAGTTGCTGATCGATCGCGACCGTGATCCTGAGATTGCGTGTTGTATCCAGATCCACGGGCAAGAACTCGATCTTTTTCACGGTGCCCGCGAGCTGCCCGGCGAGCGTCACGGTGCCGCCTTCGCGAAGGCCGTTGGCCTCCTTGAGGTACGCAACCAGGTCGTACCGCTTCGCGAAGAGATTTGCCGCCTGGCCGAGCTTGTAGACGGCCAGCGTGAGAATGCCGAGCGCGACGAGGATCACCAGACCCACGCGCAGCTGATCCCACGTGATGAACGATGAGCGTTTCATGGGGGAGAATCAGCCTCCGAGGAACTCGCGAATGTAGGGGTCTTCGTTGGCGATCATCTCCTCGGGTTTGCCGAAGAACACGATGTGATGGTCGTTGAGGAGCGCGACGTTGGTCGCCATTCGGAACACGGAGTTTCGCATGTCGTGCGAAACGACGATGCTCGTGACGCCGAGCTCTTTCTGCAGCTTCCTGATCAACCGCGTGATCGTGCCCGTCGTGAGCGGATCGAGCCCGGATGTCGGCTCGTCGTAGAGCATGATCTTCGGGTTGTTCGCCATGCCGCGCGCGATGCCGACGCGTTTTTTCATACCGCCCGAGAGCTCGGCCGGCATTTGCTCCATGACACGATCGGCATCGAGATCGACGAATTGGAGCTTCTCGCGGACGCGCTCCTCGATTTCGTCTTCACCCATGGTCGTGTGCTCGCGCAGCGGATAGGCCACGTTCTCGAACACCGTCATCGAGTCGAAGAGCGCGGCGCCCTGAAAGACCATGCCCATCTTCTGCCGAACCTTGAGCGCTTCGTCGAACGAGAGGTCGGTGATGTCCTCGTCGTCGATGCAGACCGTTCCGCGATCCGGAACGAGCAGGCGAAGCAGCAGCTTGAGGATCGTCGACTTTCCCGTACCCGATTCGCCGACGATGGCAACCGTTTCGCCCTCGTAGGCGGCGAAGCTCACGTCCTCGAGAATCGGCACGTCGAAAGCGAGGCTGACGTGACTCACCTCGATGACTGGCTCGTCGGGGCGTCTGGGTCTCGGCGCGACTTCTTGGGACTCGTCGCTCTCGAGCTCGGAGCGAATCGCGCGGCGAACCGCCTGGCTCTTGCGGTCCCCCTCGCGGCGGCCCGTCTCCGGCGGTGCGTCGTCCAGCCCAGTCGAGCTCCTGCCCTCGTCGTTGTCTCTCACGGCGAGAACACCGAGAGCAACAACTGCGTGAGGAAATAGTCAACGATGAGGATCATGATGCTCGACGTCACGACCGTGCGTGTCGTGCTTTGGCCAACGCCTTCGGTGCCGCCGGTCGTGCCGAGGCCGAAGTAGCACGCCGTGATGGAGATTATCGCCCCGAACACGAGAGGCTTCGACAGACCCTGAATAAAGTCATTCGGGATGTAGCGCAGGACGAAACCATCGGAAGCGATCTGGTCCCAAACGGTGCGCCAATACAGTGAGCTCGGGATATCCACGATGAACTTCGCGATGACATTGCCGCCGATGATTCCGATCAAGTCGTTGATGATGGTGAGAATAGGAAGCATGATCAGCGCCGCGAGAACGCGGGGCGTGACGAGCTTCTTGATCGGATCAGTCCCGAGCGTGTTGAGCGCATCGATCTGTTCGGTGACGCGCATGGATCCCAACTGGGCAGCGATGCCCGAACCCACACGACCCGCGACCATAAGACCGGCGAGGACGGGACCGAGCTCACGAATCATCGATGCGGAGACCAGCCGGCCGATGTAGATCGTCGCGCCAAAGGTCTTGAGCTGCACCGACGACTGGAGGGCGAGCACCATGCCGGTGAACAGGCCGGTGAGCAGCACGATGCCGAGCGATTTGACACCGATCTCGTCCATCTGCTGGACGGTGTCCTGCGCGTAGAAGGGCCGCGCGAACATGAAGCGCAGTGCTTTCCCGGCGAGGACGAAGTATTCCTGGATGGCGAGGACGCGCGCTTTGGCCGACTCGTTCACACGCGTGAGAACGCCAGGCCCGCTCCGCTCCTCGAGCCGGAGCGGAACGACATCGCGGTTGCGCGTAGGGAGTCGGGAGGGCTGAGTCAAACGCAATGTGTTGGGGTCGGCGTGCGGACGGCGCCTGTGATGTAAGCTCCGTCGAGGACGCCGGTTGCCGTACGAGGGGCAAGGCCTGTGCCGGAGCCGGGCACGGCTTTGGAGGCTGCTTGTCATCCCGAGGAGCCCTTCGGCTTCGCGGGATGACAACCCTCTCGGCATCCCACTATGTTGTGCGCTCATGACAAGCTCGGTGTCACGCGACCGGATCGTTGGTCTGCTCGAGTATGCGAAGGACCAGCGCATCGCCGTGATCGGGGACGCGATGCTGGACGTCTACCTGAGAGGTGACGTCGAGCGGATTTCGCCCGAGGCCCCCGTCCCAGTCGTTAGGGTACGGGAGCGAACCCACGCCCTCGGCGGCGCGGCCAACGTCGCGCAGAACGTCGTCGCGATCGGGGCGCGCTGCGATCTCGTGGCCGCCGTCGGCGAAGATTCCGGCGGGC
Source organism: Gemmatimonadaceae bacterium (assembly GCA_035280125.1). Classification (GTDB taxonomy): domain Bacteria; phylum Gemmatimonadota; class Gemmatimonadetes; order Gemmatimonadales; family Gemmatimonadaceae; genus AG2. The sequence continues at coordinate 3,210 of DATEGN010000444.1, forward strand.
GGACTCTTTTGGCAATGCTCGAATCGATCGAAGTCGACTCGCGCTGCCTCGTGCGCGTCGAGCGTCCAACAACCACGAAGACCCGCGTCGTCGCCCGAGCGCAGCAAGTCGTTCGTGTAGACGAAGAGGAAGACGTCGATCTCGCCGGCGCCGAGGTCGAGCGGTTGCTCGAGCGTGCGCGGACGGCAATCGAGGACGCGGACGCGCTGGTATTCGAGGATTACAACAAGGGCGTTCTCGTGCCGCGCGTGATTCAGGACGCGATCGCGCATGCGCGCGCGCGGCAGATCCCGATCGTCGTGGACCCGAAGTACAAGAACTTCTTTCTCTACAAGGGTGCGACGATCTTCAAGCCGAACCGGCGCGAGCTGGAAGCGGCGTTAGGCGCAGCCGTCGATCTCGATCATCCGGCGGCTCTTCCAGATACACTGCGCCGCCTCGGCGCCGAGCATTTGGCGCTGACGTTGAGCGAGAAGGGCATGGCGCTGATCTCGAGCGACGGCAGCGTGATGCGAGTGCCGACGGTAGCGCGCGAGGTGTACGATCCGGTGGGGGCGGGTGATACGGTCACGGCGTATCTCGCTGCGGTGCTCGCCTCGGGCGGGAGCGCGGTGGAGGCGGCGGTGATCGCGAATTACGCAGCGGGGGTGGAGGTTGGGAAACGGGGGGCGCAGACGGTTACGCCGGATGAAGTGCTGGAGGCGTTCGACGAGTTTAGGGAACGCGCGAGTTTGTCATCGTGAGCGAAGCGAGGATCTACTCGAACGCCCTGTGCGTCGGAGAAAGCCACCGACAAGACGTGGCGCGGGCGGAAAACAAGGAACAGTCTTCAGCGCGCTTCGGCCGATCGCGTAACAACATTCCGTTCGTAGCCGACTGTCTCGCTCGTTAGGCTGCACGATGCGCGAACAGCAGCACTCCGCGATTGCCTTGATGATTGGTGAACCGGACATGGACCTCCTCACATCCCGCCTGCCAAAGAATGTCGAGCAGGCGCGTCACCGAGTAGAGATTGCTCTGCATTAAGGGCGCCTGAAGCGGACGCCCGAGAGCGAGGTTCAGTGTCCAATGGGCAGCTGGGATGCGTGTCCTCGCCCAATAGAGAAGACGGCCAAGGAGCGGCGCACCCGTTGCGTGGGCGTAGGTCGCGTGGATGATCCCAACACCGCCAGGCGCTAGTCGCGACGCGAGGGCGCGCACGATGCGCTCTCCACGCTCGATCGGCACATGCTGAAGCACAATGTAGGAGTGCACGAGATCGAACTTGCCGTCGACGGCCGAGAGGTCGTCATCACTCGACACGAGTCGAACATGCGATGCGCCAGCTCCGTCACAATTCCGCCTAGCTTCGGCAAGCATCGCGGCCGAGACGTCGACGCCGATCACCTCGCGGCAGCGCGCCGCGAGAGGAATGAGAATACGCCCAACTCCGCATCCGAAATCGAGCGCCCGCTGTGGGCGGAAGCCTTCATCGAGCCGACTGCGAACGATGGAGAGGAGCTGCTCGACATGGACCTCACCCGAGCGGAAGAAAGTGGCGCGGGCGTTAGCCGAGAGCTGGCCATGGTACTCCGGATCGGTGAGAACGGCGAAATACGGATCCGTTTGACCGAAGCGCTCCCAGTCGCGATCGGAATCATTGGTTAGCAACGGCATCGAGGTATGCTGTGCGGGTGCGAAAGTGTCGAGTCTGCACCGGATCGCCTTCGAACGTGGCCAACGCGGTCCAGACAGTTCTTATAATGACCGCACGCGGGGTCCGCCGCGAATCCGAATTTAGTGCTCTTCGGACGGTCCTCTAAAGACTGCAACGAACGAGTGCGACCTCTCTGGCCGGACTTGGCACATGCGGACGTCCGATCCCAGCAAAGCGATCGTTCGGAGTGATGGTCACCTAACGAAACCGATACTGCAGTGCAAACCGACCGAGAAGGCCATTACGGTTGTCGGCCGCCGCGAAATCGAAGTTGCGTGTTCGCTCATATCCAAACTGGACCAGCGCGCCCAATTGCGCACGCTCGGGCAAAAGCTGCCAGCTGGCAAGTGCTCGGCCGGTCCACTCCTTTGGACGATGCTCCTTTATGGTGAACCCAAAGTGTGGCTCGGGAATGAAGGCGTACTGGTCGTTGCTGCGGCGCTCCAGGGCGAGCTGAATGCCGAGACGGCGCTGAAGCGACTCATACCAATCGAAGTTTGCGTACACGCCCTGGGCGTTCGGCCCGAGCGGATCTCCCGTCAGCGTTTCATGAACAGTTTGCCCCGAGAGGAACTGTTCATGCTCGTAGTACCGAAGCCCCGTGTGATGGTACTCGAGCGATGCCGTCAGTCTTCCACTCGGCGACAGTGGCGGAAGATCGAATCCAAAGACATGTCCGGCGTCGTCCCAGAAGACGCTCCCGAGGCGCCTAACGTCGAAGTCATTGAGCAGGACTTCCCAATAGAAGGTCGTACCCACGGACGGCAGTCGCAGTCGGCCGTCGAAGCCTGCATAGTGGTCGGAAAACATGAAATTGCCGCGCGTGCCGAAGACGTTGTTGTACGCCGAGGCATCGAGGAATGGCAGAAGGTCAATGAGGCGCGCGGTGGTCGTCGCCGGCGGGGCACCCTTCCCTCCCGCCTTTGTATATACGGAAGCGCCAAGCTCGAGATAGTCCGACGGTACGATACTGCCGCGATAGGCAATGGCGTAGGCGTGCGGGAAGTTCTGATCGGCTCCGAGATCGGCGTAAAAGAGTGTGAGCCGTGTTGGACCCAGGCGGCGAAGCACCCACGGGAAGAAGAAGGGTTGCTCGTTTGAGATTCGGATCTCGTCGAGCGGTGGAGAATTGTTGGAGTTCAGCATCCCCACATCCCTTCCCTGTCCCCACACCACGTACTCGCGTCCGACGTCCAGGGCGACATTACGCACCAGGATTCGAAGCTCCCCTGTCTGTAACCGGAGCCTCGTCCGACTGGCGCTGTCGCTCGGCGAAGCGAAGGAAAACTGAGGTGTCGCCTCGAACGCTACGTGCGGACTCTCGAACGTGTGATTGCTCTCGACAATGGCGCTCGTACCGTGGACTAGCGGCCTGCCTTCCCGATTCAGGAGGAGCGTATTGAGCGTTCCATCGATACTGCCGAGGCCGTTGGTGAGCGGGATCTGCCGTGTCGGCTGATTGGTGCCAGTAACGTCCACTCCGACGCTACGGATGGGCGCGACTACAGGAACGAGCCCGGCCATCGAATCCGGCAAATCGAGTCGGTTACGAAGTGAGCGAATCAATTCGCGAAAAAACGACGCCCGCACGTCTTGCGGGTCACCCGCAAGCGCTGGAAGGCCGGGCGGAGTACGACGTGCGAGATTTTTCGATGCGTCGTCCACAGCTCGCGCAAAAGCAGCACGACTCAGCGGCCGCTGAACCAACGAGAGCCGCCCAACGAGTCCCGCATCGACTAACAGCTGGAGCTCGCGGTATGCCGGATCGAGCGGGTCGATCAGGCGAGTCGCCT
>DATEGN010000445.1:0-17448 GCA_035280125.1 Gemmatimonadaceae bacterium
GTGCAGCCGTTCGCGATAAGTGCGCGACAGACGGAGCTTTGCGCCGCCTTTGAGCAGCACGATACTGTCGCCACCAAACCACGGTTGGACCTCGACCACTCGGTCCATGTTCACGATATAACGCCGGTGGATGCGTAAGAACTGTCTGGGGTCGAGCTGATTCTCGATGCTTGCCGCTGTCGCACGTATCAAATGATTGGCAGGGCCCACGTGCAGCCGCACGTAGTTTCCATCCGTCTCCCACCAGTCGATGTCGGTTGTGCGCACGATCCGAAGCACGCCATCCACCTTCACCGCCACCCGATCGAGGTAGTCTCGACCGCTGCTGGCCCGGGCGTCGTCCGAGAGGTAATCCCGAAGCAGGGCACGCAAGCGGCCGTCCTCGTCGGCTCGTACACGAGTCTCGACGCGCTCCTTCGCACGCGCGAACGCCTCTCGAAAGCGCACGGTATCGTACGGCTTCAGCAGATAATCAACTGCGTGCACATCGAAGGCGCGAACGGCATACTGATCGAACGCCGTGACGAAAATGATTGCCGGCAGTGGATTGCCGTCCAGCGCTTGGAGTACGCCGAATCCATCCAGATCGGGCATCTGAACATCCAGAAAGACCATCTGCGGCTCGAGCGTCGCGATGCGACCGACCGCGTCGCGGCCCCCGGCGCACTCGGCGACCACCTGCGCCTCTCCGGTCTCCTCGAGAAGACGCACGAGGCGGCGTCGCGCAATGTTCTCGTCGTCTACGACGATGACGCTGATCATGAGGGTGTGAGGGTGGAGGGAATGGGCAATGCGGGAATCCCGGGTCCGGCGAGTCGCTCGAGGTGCGCGAGACTCCGCGCCAGCGACTGTTCGCGCGCACCCGTGACGCCCTGTTCGTCGCTGCACTCGATGGCGACTCGGAGATAGTCACCGAGCCGAGCGAGCAGTTGCTCGGTGCGACGCGGCGACGGCGCTGCGCTCACCGCGTCGATCACGCGATCCAGCGCGCTCAGAACTACCGGCGGGATCGCCTGCATCCGTGTTGCTCGCTGCCGCGCGGTTTGGAGCTCCGCGGACAGCACCGAGGTGGTTCGCTCTCGTTCGCGCAACCACTCGACCAGTTGACGGCGATGACCGATGCAAACGAGAACGGTCACGATGAGAAAATTCAAAACAAAAGTGCCACTGTTCGAGACCAACCAGAGCCCGGCTCCTGGCGTGAATAGCCTCGAGATGATCGCGGCATGTAGAATCGCACAGCTCGCGGTGCCAAGCGCGTACAACGGCAAGCGCGACGCGACGCGCTTCCGGACGAGAGGGAAGCGCGATGTCGCCGCGAACACGATCGGTGTGATCCCCGCCCACAACAGCGCCGAGGACACATCGTGCAGCGTGAGGGACAGCAGTGTGTTGCTCCCGAGCCGACTGCGAATCCGGAGATAGGCATAGCTTTGGGCCGTCCACAGAAGTCCACAACCGACCCACACGGCAGTGCGCGCGGCGGCGGCACGGAGCGGCGCGCGCGGCGTGATGACGTCGGAGGGTTCGGGAGCGCCATTCGCGCTCGACGGCGCCACCAGATCTTCGGGAAACGGCACAATCGCCGAGGGCGAGACATCCATGCTTCGCCGTGCCGGAAGCACGACTTCGGCCACGGCGCCGCCGCCGGGCGCGTCGACGAGATGCAATTGGTCGCCCGCACCGTACAGAGTCGTTAGGCGATCGCGTACGTTGGTGAGACCGATTCCGTAGCCCGAGCGCGAGACTACTTGCCGGAGCCCAACACCATTATCCGCGACGCTCAGTACAAGCCGGCCCTCCGTCAGCTTGGACGAGATCTCGATACAGCCCGCGGCCACTCGGCCGGTGAGCCCGTGGCGAATAGCGTTCTCGACGAGGGGCTGAAGCACGAAGCGAGGAACCAGACAGTCGAGCGTGTCGCCACCGACATCGTAGTCGATGCGCAACCAATCCGGAAATCGCAGCCGCTGAATCTCCAGATAGGGCTCGATGGCGACGAGCTCTTCGCCCAGGGTGACCTCACCGGGACGCGCGCTCAGTGTCGTGCGGAAGATGAGCGCGAGCTGCCGCAAGACGCGGAGGGCGGTCGCCGGCGCCTCGTACGCAAGCTCGGAGACCGCGCCCAGAGCATTGAAGAGAAAGTGCGGTTGAAGTTGTGCCTCCAGGTATTCGAGTCGCGCCTGCGTCAGGAGGCGCTCGAGGCGCGACGCTCGCCTTTCGCCGGCGAGGACGGCATCACGCGCGATCAGCGCATCGACGACAACAATGATCGCGAGATAGCAGAGCGTGTCGTAGTCGAGGAAAAATGTAAGCGTCGCAATGAATGGTGCCGCTGGCGTGGTCCCAGCGAAGTATTGCAAGCTGAGCCGAGTGATGAGCGTATCGCCGATGGTCGCGAGCGCGAAAAACGGGAGATGCATGGACAGCATACCGCTCACGCCGCGTCCGCTCCTCCGGACGCGGCGATGCCAGGCGGCGATCGGAATCGTAATGACAGTCCAGTAGACCGCGATCGTTAGGTTGACGAGGGCCTCTCGACTCCAGAGCGTCGTCGCGCTCCGGTCGAGCGCGGCGCTCACGATGAGCTCGAGCGCGAAGAAGCCGGTCCACGCGAGAAAGACCATAAGGATGACACGAGCAGGTCTCAAAAGCGCTTCCCGGCCGACAATCTCCCGCGAGGCGTCACGACTCATGGACGTAGGGTAAGGGATGAACCCGTGGCCGCCCACGCGACGTGACGAGTCGCGTTCCGTGGGGACGAGCCGAGCGCGCAGTGGGACAGGGCTGATGGTGCCTGGACGCGACGGCCGGTGAAGAACGACCGTCGCGTCCGGTGCTCAGCGCTCGGTACCTAACGCGGGCGGGCTCCAGAAGCCCGACGCTCCGTGCGCCTGCGCGGCCACGTCTCCGCCAAAGAGCGCTGAGTTGAAGACGACGCGGAACGTCCCCGTGGACTGACCCCTCCACTGCGGCTGAAATGCAATGAGGATGACATGACCGCGATCGTGCTTGACGTCGAGCGCGGCCGCGAGTCCCTGCATGTATTTCTCGCCGACGAGGTATCCGGAGCGTAGAATCGGTCCGTCGTTAGGGTACTTCGCGAGCACCGATCCGTCGAAACCGTCGAGCGTCGTGAAGACCGGGCTGTTGAAGACGAATACGTCAGCGCGGCCGGGCATTCCCGACATCACCGGATGCGTCGTGTCAACCACGACCTGCATGATCGAGCCTCCGGTGAAATACTCGCGTCGCGGAACGCCAGCGACCACATTGCGCACCGGAAGGTGAAGCGCCGTGGCCGCGGCAGTCGCCCCCTGATTCCAGGCGACGAGCGTTCCGCCGGCACGCACGAAATCATCGAACGCGTGAACTCGGACGCTATCCTCGGCACGCTCACTCGCCGTATCGGCGGGCGCCGCACCACCGCCGCGACCGCCGCGACCACCGCGGGCACTCGTTATGCTCTGCGAGGCGACGAGCACGACGTCGAATCGGCTGGCGAGATTGCCGGCGTGCAGATCGGAGGGCGTGATGAGCGTGTAGTGAAAATCATGCGTGTCCAGCAACCACTCGGTCCACCCTTCGTCCATGTTGCCGGGTGCGGCCTTGTACAATGCGACCCGCTTCGGCGCCGGGGTGGCGTTAGGCAGATCGGTGTCGGTCGCGCGCTCGGCGCGCACGAAGAGATCCGTTGCCAAGCCCTGCGCAGCAGTGGAATCGAGGCCGCTGATAACCCAGCGTCCGCTACGAGCCGACGTGGGTGGCCCATAGCGAAGGGTTGCACCAGCCGTCACGGCGCGATTCAAAAAGCGAAACGAGTTGTTCTGCGCGGGATCGAGCACGATGCTGGTCCCGTTGCCAGTGATTTGTCCGGACAACGGCACGATACCGGCGGCTTCGGCATTCGTGGAGAGTGGTGCGTCCGCCGCCGTGTGCCAATCGACGGCTTTTCCCTGTACACTCTGGAGTGCGGCGCGGAAATCCTTTGGAAGAGGTACGCGACCCTCGACGACCTTGACATCCATCTGATAGGGCAGGGTCCAGCCGGCTGCATCGTACGGAGTGTCGTCCTTGATCTCCGGATATTTCTGCGGCTCGAAGAGCTCGCGTACGAGCTGTGCATACTCCTGATCCATCGGAATGACCCACGTGCCCTTCGGATACGCGGCTCCGTCGTAGTTCATGTCACGGTCGAGCTGCCTCACGTGAATACCCATGAACGCGATGCGCTGGAGCAACGCCGCCGGCGCGACCGGATCGTATTGCGCCTGCGGAATGAGGTACGCATAGGGCGCGCTCGTTCGAAACTGCTGAATGGTGTTCCGACCGGCCTGGTACCGATTGTAGAGAATCTCTTCGCGGAATTTCGCGGCGTAGTTCAACGTCGCGAGCGACGCAGTGACCATGTAACTCACCGCATCGTGAAGCCCCCACTTGCCCTGCGCCCACGGACTCAGATACATCGTGGTCGGCCGCAGGTCACGATAATCGGACGGCAGGCTGTCGACCGTCGTGGTGCGCGGCGTCGCGCAGTTCCCGCCCTGAGTCTCCGTCCACCATGCCGGGATATTCTGGTACATCGGCATGTAGTCGATGTATCCCGGGTACCACGCGTCGTACGTCGCCAGCTGGTGCACGGCTCCTGGTTGGCCGTTCGCGTCGAGCTCTTCGGCGATACGTGTGCCGATCGCGTTCACCTCGCGGGCCATAATCGGTGGGACGCGCAAACCGACCGGATCGGCGAACGGAGGAATCCAGATGCGTGTCGGGAACGGCGACGACTGGTGGTGCACATAAATGATATCGGGCTCCCAGTCTCGCCACGTGCGTTGAATAACTCGTGATTCGACAACATTGAGCATATACGCATCACGATTGTTGTCGTGGCCGACATACTTCTCGTAGAGCTCCATCGGGCCCGTGTTCTTCTTTTCGTCTCGCGCCTTGCACCAGTTGACGACGATATCCTGACCGTCGGGGTTGATCGACGGCCAGAGAAAGAGGACGACGTTGTCGAGAATCGCCTTGTTGCGCGGATCGTCGGCGTGTGACAGGAGGTCGTACGCGAGGAGCGGCGTGTGCTGGGAGCCGGCGATTTCCGACGCGTGAAGGCCGCCGCTGATATCGACGATGATCCTGGCGTCGCGCGCCAGACGATGTGCGTCGTCGTCGGTGAGCCCCTCGGGGTGGGCGAAGCGCAGGTTGGTGCGCCGAATCTGATCGAGGCGGGCGAGGTTCTCGGGTGAGGAAATGAGAGCGACCGTAATCGTCCGGCCAAACGCCGTTTTGCCGACGTCGATCAGCTTGACACGGTTGCTGGCAGCCGCGAGGCGGCGGAAATACGCGATCGACTGCTCGTAGTCGAACAGCTTGTTGTCGGCGCCCACCGGAAAACCAAACGACGACTCGGGCGTGGGGAGCGGCTTCTGCGCCTGGATGGGGCGAGCAACCGCAGCGCCCAACAAGAGGGTCGTGACGGTGCGGCGAGCGAGCCGGTATCGAACGGATTGACGCATCGGCGGATTGGGATGGACGACGTGAGGCGGCGTGAGGCGTCGGCGGGACACGTCCCGCCCTGCGTGACGCACACGGCCCGTGGTGTGGTTGTCGTGCATATAGATCGCGCAACGTGGTTGACGCAAGTCTGATCGGTGCTTAGCGTCCGCCGACCAAGCCGGCCTTCCTCGATCATCAGTCCCGAACCTGGATCTCGATTACTGCTCGCGCGCCGCGTCGTCGCGACGTACCCTCCGAGCAGTCGCTCGTGTTGCTGCGCTTGAGCATATTTGAAACTGCACAGCTCACATTGATGTGGAGGTAAGCACACGATGAATGTACGTCGCTCGACGTTCATCGCGGCGGCCGTGGCCGCCCTCGGATTTGCCGCAGCAGGCGAGAACCCGCTCGCGGCGCAAGGAACCCTCACCGGTCGGGTGAGTGGTGCGGACACCAAACAACCCTTGGCCGAATCGCGCGTGCTCGTCATTGGCACGAGCAGCTTCGCGAGCACGGACAACGACGGAAAGTACACCGTCCGGAATGTGAAAGCGGGACAATACGAGGTGCAGGTGCTTCGCGTCGGCTACCTCCCGCAAAAAAAGCAGATCACGATCGTCGCCGGCGAAACGCAGACGCTCGATTTCGAGCTGGCCGCGGCGGTGGTGCAGCTGCAGGAAGTCGTCACGACCGCCACCGGTCAGCAACGTCGTACGGAGCTTGGCAACGCGGTATCGACGCTCGGTGACGTGTCGACGAAGGTCGAGCAGACGCACGTCACGAACCTCACCGAGTTGATGACGGCCAAGTCGCCGGGCGTCATTGTCCTGCCCCAGTCGACGTTGGGCGGCGCGCCGACATTCCGCATCCGCGGGATCTCGTCGCTCAGTCTCTCGAACGCTCCAATCTTCTACGTCGACGGTGTGCGTTACAGCGCCGGCGATCTCCAATCGGGCACGGACACGCGATTCTCGCTCCTCAATTCGCTGAACCCCGAGGAGATCGAAGACATCGAGATCGTGAAGGGGCCTTCAGCGGCAACGCTCTACGGTACGAACGCGGCGAACGGCGTCGTCGTCATCACGACCAAGAAAGGCAGAGCTGGGTCGACGCGTTGGAACTGGACGGCGGAGCAGGGCGTCGTGGACGATCGCACGAACTATCCCGACATGTACGCGAACTGGGGCCACAATCCCACTGATCCGACGAAGCTGATTCGCTGCGAGCTTCCCACGATGAGCGCAACGACGTGCATCTCCGACAGCCTGACGCATTACAACTGGCTCGAGGATCCGTCCAGAACGTTCGTCCATCTCGGCAAACGCAGCTTGTATGGCGCTCAGGTGAGCGGCGGCAGCAGTGCGGTGCGGTTCTTCGTGAGCGGCGATCTCGATAACGAGACCGGTCCGATTCAGATGCCTGGCTACGAGGTGCAGCGCTTCACGTCGCAGAACATTCCGGTGCGCGATGAATGGATGCATCCGTCGGCCCAACAGAAGTCGTCGTTCCGCGGAAACCTGTCGGCGAGTCTCTCACCGACCATGGATCTCGGATTCAACGTCGGATACAACAAGCTCGATAATCGCATTCCGCCGGAGAGCGATCTCATCATCGCGCTCTACTACGTCGGCATGCAGAACTACGGCTTCAAAGGGGCAGGGAATTGTCCGATCACGTTTGCATCCGGAAGCAAGGTACCGATCGGCTGCCTTGGAAAGGTGCTGACGGACAACAACCTCACGCCACTGAACGACGCCTATCAGTGGGCCAATGGCGACATCATGCAGCAGACCAACTGGTCTGGTGTGCAGCGGACGACTGCCAGTACGAACGGCCAGTGGCGCCCGTTCTCATGGATGCAAAACGATGGAACGGTCGGCGTCGATTTCGCGTCGATCAACCTCTTCAGGCTGTGCCGGCTCAATGAATGTCCGCCGCAGAGTGCCACGGCGCGAACCGGTGTCGTCACCGACAACGCGGCGCGGTGGCGCAACTTCAACGGCAAGCTCTCGAGCACGTCCACCTATGCATGGCGGCCCTGGCTCAACTTCAAGACGAGCTTTGGCGGCGACTATACGAATATTGAAACCGACACGGTGAACACTGGTGGCACGGGCTTGCAACCCGGCGCAACTCAAGTCAACGCCGCGACGGTGCGCTCGGCGGCTGATCGTCAGCCGACGGCGGTCAAGACATTAGGTGTATACGCGCAGGAAGAAGCATTGCTTCGCGATCGGCTGTTCCTGACCGCCGCAATTCGCACGGACCAGAACAGCGCGTTCGGCACCAAGTTCCAGCGCGTGTACTATCCGAAGCTGAGTGCATCATGGCTCGCATCGGATGAACCCTTCTTTCCCGCGTTCAGCTGGCTGAATCAATTCCGTCTCCGCACCGCATACGGCGCGAGCGGTGTTCAGCCCGGCTCCACGACGACGTTCACGATATTCACACCGTCGAGCGTCACGGTTGCGACGAAGACCACCTCCGGCACCGACACGCCAGGTCTCGTCGAGAGCCAGCTTGCGAACGAAAAGCTGCGGCCCGAACGGTCCACTGAGCTCGAGGCAGGCTTCGAAGCGCAGATGCTCTCGAATCGAGTGCACTTCGACTACACGTTCTACAACAAGAAAACCCACGACGCACTCGTCAACGTTCAGCTGTCGCCCTCCGCGGCTCCGGCGCAATTCAATCCACTCGTCAACATCGGCTCGACTCAGAATTGGGGACACGAGGTGGAGATTCAAGCGCAGCTTTACGAGTCGCGCCGCTTCGGGTGGGATGTGCTGTTGAGCGGCTCGCATAACAGCAACAAGGTGCTGGATCTCGGAGTCGACCCGAGCACCGGATTGCCCCGCATCCTTCGCACAGCTACACAGGGTGGTGAGGCTCGTAATATCCCAGGTCTTCCGATCAACGGTATGTGGTATCACGCATACACCTACAAGGACGCCAACAACGATCACATCATCCAGACGTCCGAGGTGCAGGTCGATACGGCGTGGTCGTTCTTCGGCTATCGCGTACCACGGGATCTCTTCTCGGTACAAAATGGTTTCGACCTCTTCAATCGAGCGCTGCGCATCTCGGCGAGCTTCGATTACAAGGGCGGTTACAGCACCCAGGATGGCGCGAACAACTTCCAGTGCAATACCGATCCGCTCGCCTGTCGCGAGACACAGGATCCAAGCGCGCCGCTTTGGGAGCAGGCACGTGCCGTTGCGAAGTTCTATGGAAGTGTGACCGCTGGTGTTCGGACGAAGACGTCTGCCGGCTATTTCATGAATGGCCAGTTCTGGAAATTCCGCGAGCTTTCCGCCGCATGGCAGCTTCCGAACACGGTCACCAGTAAGGTTCGGGCGCAGTCGGGATCGAGCGTCGTGTTTGCGGCTCGAAACCTTCACATGTGGACGAGTTTTACCGGCATCGATCCCGAGGCGAACTACGGCCTCACCGCCACTGAAGGCCAGAGCGAATTCCAGACTGCCGCGGCGCCGACCTACTTCACCGTCCGTCTCAATCTCAAGTACTAACCCCAAACGAGGACGATACCAATGTCAAAGATTGTACATCGCTCTCGATGGGCGGCCGCCGTTGTGGCGGTATCGGTTTTGGTACTCATTCCGGGCTGCAGCAACTGGAAGGATCAGTTGCTGTCGCCGCAGAATCCGGGGCTCATCGATCAGGGCGCAGTCGGCTCGGCCGCCGCAGCCACCGCTTTGAAGGTCGGCGCAATCGGGAAACTGAGAACTTTGCTCAACTGCAGCTCTGGCGAATGCATGTGGGAGGAGGCTGGCAATCTCGCTGATGAGTTCAAGAACTCGGACTTTCAGCCTGATCGCCAGGACATCGATCAGCGTACGATGACGACGGCGAACGCCATCCTGAGTGGCACCGGCGGCTTCTACGCGGTCTCGACCCAGATCCGCGGCTACATCAAGGACGCGATCACGGCGGAACACAAATACAACGCGCAGAACAAGGCGGACATCGGTGAGCTCTGGCTGGCTCTCGCCTTCGTGGAGATGCAGTTGGCCGAAGACTTCTGCAATGGCATCCCGCTCGGGTCGAACACGAACGGAGTGGTCGATTACTCGAGTGCCGAGTTCACGCCACTTACAAATCTGCAGGTCTACGACCTTGCGCTGAAGCATGTCGACAGCGCATTGGCGGTTGTCGGTCCGGGAACCGACTCGACGAGTCTATTGACTATCCGGCAGGCTGCGTTGATCACCCGCGCGAGAATTCTCGTCGACGAGGGCGGCGCGGCGAACGTCGCGGCGGCGGCGGCGCTGGTGCCTTCGAGTGCCGTGCCGAGCAATTATCAGTACGATTTCCTGTCCTCGCCATCGAGCAACGCCGACGACAACGGACTCTGGATTCTCAACATCTCCGTCTCGCGAATCACGGTCAGCGACAGTGTTGACGTGTTTGGCGGAGTGACTTACACGACCGCGAACGCGCTTCCATTTGCGTCCGCGAATGATCCGCGCGTGCCGGTGCTGTCCGGTTCGCAGGCGACTCCGACAGTCGCCGCGGAAGACGGCACAACGCCGATGTTCATCGAACAGATCTGGAAGAATCGCGATGACCCGGTGCCGATGGTCTCGGGAATCGACGCGCGTCTCATCGAGGCTGAAGCACGACTCGTTGCGACTGATCTCGCAGGGATGACGACAATACTCAATGCCCTGCGCACGACGCCGCCTGCGATCGGAACTTTCACGCCGGCAGCGATGGGTTCGTTGGCGACGCCGGCCGATCAGAATTCGGCAGTTTCGCTCTTTTTCCGCGAGAAGGCGTTTTGGACATTCGGACGCGGCCAACGCCTCGGTGATCTGCGGCGCCTCATCCGGCAATACGGGCGTACCGACGATCAAGTCTTTCCAACAGGCACGTACTTCAAGGGCGGACAACCCTATGGTCACGACGTGAATTTCCCGGTGCCCGACGTCGAACGTGTGAATCCGCAATTCAAGGGTTGCATCGATCGGAATGCCTGACTTCGCATCGTGACGCGGTGTTACAAGGGCTCTGCCGCTACGCGTGCAGAGCCCTTGTGGTATGTTGATTTCGCCTCGAAGTCGTTCGGCTTCGCATTCTGGAGCATCTATGATTTCCACCATTCGTGTCGCGTTCTTCGCGTCGCTTGTCGCGGCCGCTCTCGGCGCTCAGCAGCCCCAGGGTATACCGGCGTCGCCGGCTTCAGCGACCCGGCCGGTTCTCACGGAAACCGACTTCGCTCATATCGAAACGCTTGGTGCGGTCGCCCTGTCGCCTGACGGGAAATGGCTGGCGTACGATTTCAGGCGCGGCGTATCAGGACCAACCGAGCTTCGCTATCGGCCGGTGGCTGGTGGCAACGAGGCCAGTGCGGCGTTAGGCAACACACCCGTCTTCAGCGCGAACAGCCGTTGGCTGCTGTTCGCGGTGACCCCGGATACCGCCGGCGGCCGCGGCGCGGCCGGCGGAGGACGCGCGGGGCGAGGTGGAGCGCAAGGACGCGGCACCGGCGCGATGAGCGCGTCGGAATTGGCGCGAAACAAGGTGGGCATCGTCGACCTCAAGGCAGGCACGACAACCATTCTCCCGGACATTGCGTCGTTCGCGTTGAGCAAGAATGGAACGCACGTCGCACTGCGTCGTTATGCGCCAGGCGACGCGAAAGATCGGGGCGCCGATCTCGTCGTGCGAAATCTGGAGCAGGGCACCGATATCACCTTCGGAAGCGTTGCCGATTTTGCGTGGAGCGACGACGGCTCGTTGCTCGCCATGACGGTCGATGTCGATGGCAGAACGGGCAACGGCGTCCAACTGCTCAACGTCACGACCGGTGTACTCCGCGAGCTGGACAGCGGCGACCACATCTACAGCGCGCTCACGTGGCGCAAGCACGCGGACGATCTCGCGGTTCTACGGAGTCGCGCCGACAGCACCTTCGCAGACACGAGCTACGCTGCCATTGCCTGGCGTGGGCTGGGTGGCGTGCATGCAACGAAGGCCGTTTACGACTTCTCAACCGACGGCACTTTCCCGACCGGAATGCGCGTTGCCGCATATCGTCCACCGCTCTGGGCGGAGGACGGCACGACAGTATTCGTTGGACTCGCGACGCGTGAACCAAAAGAGTCGCCTCCGTGGGGCGCGGCGCAGCCGGCGCGTGTCGAAGTCTGGCACTGGAAAGACCTGCGCGAGTACCACCAGCAGGATCGACAAGCCGCCCAAGATCGACAGAAGACGCAGCTTGCCGCCTGGCACCTTGGCGACAATAAGCTCATTCGACTTGCCGACGACTCGTCCGATGCCGTGCAGCTCTCCGAGAATCAACGCGTCGCTCTCGTGAACGACGAGCGGCCGTATTTCACCGAAGTCATCTCTGGCCGTCAGTACCGCGACGTATACTCGATCGACCTGGCGACTGGACGGCACGACCGCATCGTGACCAAGAGCGTTTACCCCGCCTCGGCGAGTCCAGCGGGGCGGTACCTGCTTTATCCGCAGGGCGGTAACTGGTGGACGTACGATCTCACGACAAAAGCGCGCGTGAATCTCACGGGGAAGATTTCGAGCGCTTTCGTGAACATGGAAGACGATCATCCAATCCACGAACGCCGACCATATGGAGTTGGTGGATGGACGCCAAATGATCGCTCGGTGATTCTGTACGACCGGTACGATCTCTGGCAGGTCGCGCCGGACGGCTCGAATCCCGTTAGGCTGACGCGTGGCCGCGAGGACAGTACCGTGTATCGCCTCGAGGTGTTGGACCCCGAGGTGCGAACGATCGATCCCACAAAGCCGCTCACCCTGTCGATGACGGGTGACTGGAACAAAAGGAGCGGGTTCGCTCGGCTCACGATCGGCCAACCCGCGCAGCGGCTGCTCTGGTTGGACAAAAGCGTGAGCCGACTCGTCCAGGCCAAGAATGCGCCGAGCACGTTCGCGTTCATCGAGCAGAGCGCGGAGGAGTCGCCTAACGTTTTCGTCACCACGGCCGGATTCGATGCAGCGCAGCAGGTCTCGCACACGAATGCATTCCTGGCGGATCACGCGTGGGGCAAGCAGGTGCTGCTGCCGTACAGCAACTCGCGCGGCGACAAGCTGCAGATGATGCTCACGTACCCGGCGGACTATCAGCCGGGGAAACAGTATCCGATGGTGGTCTACTACTACGAGAAGCTCTCTCAGGGTTTCCATCAGTGGGTCGCGCCTACCGATCGGTCGACCTATAATGCGAGCGTTTTTAGCCAGAATGGCTACTTCGTGCTCCGTCCGGACATCGTGTTCCGATATCGCGATCCAGGGTACTCTGGCCTCGACTGCGTGACGTCGGCCGTGAAGGCGGCATTGGCGACGGGGATGATCGATCCGAAGCGCGTCGGGAACATGGGCCACTCGTGGGGCGGCTATCAGTCCGCCTTCTACGCGGTGCATGGTCACGGTATGTTCGCGGCCACGATCGCCGGTGCGCCGCTCACCGATCTGATCAGCATGTACGGTTATACATCTTTCAATACCGGCTTACCGGAGACGGGCCATTACGAAACCGGTCAGGAACGCATGCAGGTACCGTTGTGGGAGGATCCGCAAGCGTACATTCGGAACTCCACGGTCTTTGCCGTCGACTCGCTCCAGACGCCCTTGTTACTCGAGGAAGGCGATGCCGACGGGAACGTGAATTACTGGCAGAGCATGGAGCTGTATAATTTCGGTCGTCGGCTGGGCAAGGAAGTCGTCTTTCTGGTTTACAACGACGAGAACCATGGCGTCGCGCGCCCGGAGAGCCAGATCGACTATCATCGGCGCCAGCTCGAATGGTTTGCTCATTATCTCAAAGGCGAGCCCGCCGCTGACTGGATCGCGCACGGCGAGACGTATCTCGCGCGTCAGAAGATGCTCAACGCGTACAATGCATCGAAGGATGCGACGCCGAGCCAGGCGGTTCAGGCGGGGGCGACCACGAGTGGTCGGGCAGGAGGGAGGCGCCCGTAGCCTCATGATCATACCATGAAGCTGTGACCGACACCGCTGAATTCAGTGCTCGATCGCGGGCCCTCGCTCCCGACTTCACGCTCGAGCGTGAGATCGGCCGCGGGGGGATGGGCATCGTCTATCTCGGCGTTGACGTAAAGCTGGATCGGCGCGTCGCGATCAAGGTACTGCCTGAGGCCCTCTCGGGAGAGCCCGAAGTGCGCGAGCGCTTTCTGCGTGAGGCGCGGACAGCGGCGAAGCTCACGCATCCAGGCATCGTGCCGATCTACCGCGCGGACGAGACGGATGGCGTCGTCTTCATTGTGATGGCCTACATCGACGGCGTGTCGCTGGCCGACAGACTCTCGGGCGCGCCCACCCTGCCATCGATCCGGGAGACGTGCCGCATCCTCCGCGACGTCGCGCTGGCGCTGGACTACGCCCACGCGCACGGCGTTGTACACCGTGACATCAAGCCCGAGAACATTCTCGTCGAGGGTGCGACGGGCCGAGCGTGGGTCACCGACTTCGGGATTGCCCGTCTCGCCGAGGCGAAGCCGCTGACGGCGACGGGCCAGGTGCTCGGCACCGTGCATTACATGAGCCCGGAGCAAATCAGCGGCGAAACGGTCGACGGCCGCAGCGACCTCTACTCGTTAGGTGTCGTCGGTTTTCGCGCGCTGACGGGCCGGCTGCCGTTCGATAGCGAAACGGCGTCGGCGGTCCTCGTCGCGCACGTGGTGAAGCAGGCGCCGAAGGTTCGCGACGTCGCGCCGCACGTTCCGCGTGCGCTTGCGGCGCTCATTGATCGGTGTCTCGCCAAGGACGCCGCGCTCCGCTGCGAATCTGGCGGCACGTTTGCACGCGAGCTGGATGACATCATGTTGGAGCTCACCGACGGTGATGAGCCAGAGCCCACTGCAAATGCGGTCATCTCCGAGCGCGAGGCGCGCGCGCTCTGGTCCCGCGCGGCCGAGCTGCAGGCGTTCACTGGCGCGCAGCCGCGACCTTCCGGCGTTGCGCGTGCGACTGCTCTGACGGACGTCAACGACCGCCGAACGCTCACGAGCGGTTATCGCCTCGATGATGCCCGCGCGGCGGCGCTCGAGGCGGGGATTTCGGAACGGTACGTGGAGCGTGCGGCCGCAGAGCTGGGCCTCGCCGGCACGGCGCCTAACGTGATCGATCCGGCGGTGCACAACGGGACGCCGAAGGCGTCGATCTGGTCTGGTTCGCCGATGTCGATTCTGTACGAGGTCGAGGTCGTTGGCGAGGTGCCCGAGTCGGAGATGTATATCCTCGTGGACACGATCCGGCGTCGGATCGGCGAAGCGGGGCACGCGGGCACGATCGGGCGCAGCGTCTCGTGGAGCTCGGCCTCCAAGAATCGCAATCTGCAGGTCGCGATCGTGTCGCGCCATGGCAAGACATCGATTCGCGTCGATGAGCGCCTGTCGCCGCTTGCCGGCGGTCTCTTCGGCGGCATCATGGGCGGTCTTGGCGGCGGCTCGGCGGGCGTGGCGTTCGGGATTGGCGCCGGTGCGCTTCATTCCGTTGCGATTGCCTTCGGCATTTGGGGTACGACGATTGCCGGCAGCTACGTGCTGGCGCGAACGATTTACGGCGCGCAGGTGCGCAAACGGCTCAAGGCGTTAGGCGCGCTCACCGAGGAGCTCGCGCAGCAGGCGCGCGACGCGATCAAGCTCTTGCCGCGGGGGGCGTGACGGCGGCGCCGACGGCGTGCGTCGCGATCAGTCTCGCGGTGGCTTCCCTTGACACGACGGCACACTCGCGACAAGTTGGCATACCGCGACTGTATACCATCCGACGGGAGCTCGATGCGCTTGGGACCTCGGCGACGCGACCTGCTGCCGCGACGTGCCGCGTTAGGCGACGCGAATGGTCGCGGTCCGACGCGTGCCGATCGATCGGATCGGTACCGCCTTCACCGCGACGTCGGCGTTCGCCGCGGCCACACGGCGCGCCGTGCGACGGCGGAGGCGAAACAAACGGCGCACGCACTCGCTCATCCCAAGCGCGGCGACGCTCTGCCTAACGGTTTCCTCCGAGTAGCCGATGCGGGCCGCCACGGCCTTGAGCGAGATCGTGCCGCGACAACGGACCTCGCGGAGGATCGCCAGCACGTCCACGTTCTTCGTCGCACGATGTCGCGCGAGACCCGCTTCCAGCACGCACTGCCGGACCGACGTGCGGCCGCTGCCGAGCACGAAGGCAATCTCGTCGACGGTGGCACCACCCAGGTAGAGCGCCATCACCCACGCTTCCCGCTGCTCGCGGGTCAGTCGCGGTGTGCGCGGAATGTCGGTGCGGGCGGGAGCGGCGGCGCTCGTGGTGACAGTCCGTGCGGTGAGGGTGCGCATCCGTGAATACCTGGGTGAGAGGGAACGCATGCGTCGCATCATCGCGACTGCCAACGACTACATCAGGAGAGGAAGCGCCTGCGCAATGGAGACGCCGTGACCGGAAGCGCGGTAACAGTGTCCCTTGCGCCACGCGCCCGAGATCGAACCAGTCGCCGCTTCCGAGTAGGGCAGCGTGTCCGAGCCGTTGAGTGACACGGTGCGCGCGGCTAGCTTCTCGCCTTCAACGGGAGAGCCTTTGCGACAACGCGCGACGTCCGCTGCCGAACTCGAGATTCGTCCGCTCCGGACGCAGGAGGAGCTTCACGCATGCGTCGCGCTCCAGCGCGAAACCTGGGGCAACGAGTTCACCGATGTCGTGCCCGCGAGCATTCTCAAGGTCTCA
Organism: Gemmatimonadaceae bacterium; assembly: GCA_035280125.1. Lineage (GTDB taxonomy): Bacteria > Gemmatimonadota > Gemmatimonadetes > Gemmatimonadales > Gemmatimonadaceae > AG2. The sequence continues at coordinate 16,234 of DATEGN010000445.1, forward strand.
CGACGGATCGGCGGTGTCACCGCGGGCGCGTTTGACCAACACGATCGGTTGCTCGGCTTCGTATTCGGACTCACGGGAGTCGAGAACGGTCGGATCGTGCACTGGTCGGACATGCTTGCGGTTCGTCCCGAAGCGCGGAACCTCGGCCTGGGTCGGCGCCTGAAGGATTTTCAACGGCGCGCCGTCCAGGCGCTTGGCGGTGAGGTGATCTACTGGACCTACGATCCTCTCGTGGCGCGCAACGCGCATCTCAACTTCAATGTCTTTGGTGTTCGGATCGCCGAGTACGTCGAGGACATGTATGGCGAAACCGAAAGTCCATTGCACAAGGGCATCGGCACCGATCGGTTCATCGTCGCGTGGCCTGTGGCTGATGCGGCGCTACGGGAACGATTGGATGAGACGCACGCCGCGGCCGTGAACCCAACGCTGCTCGAAGCGCCGATCCTCAATCCGGGGAATGACGCGGGCGCTGCACGAGGTCCGCTACCCCACGGCGTGCGGATCGAAGTACCGACAGACATCAACGACTTACAACATTCGGATCGCGACCAAGCCATTGCTTGGCGCCGCTCGACTCGTGCCGCTTTTGCGCGCGCACTCGCCGGCGGTCTCACGGTGCAAGGCTTCGTGATCGACGAGTGCGCGCGGCGCGGATATTATCTGCTGAGGGGCTAGGGATTAGGGCCTAGGGGCTAGGGCCACCAGCTCTAAACCCTTATGCCCCAAGGCCTAGCCCCTAGACTCTAGCCCCTAGACTCTAGCCCCTAGCCCCTCATGTTACGTCTCGATCGTCTCGTGCTCCGCGAGATTCGTCTCGCGCTCAAGGAGCCCTTTCGAATTTCGTCTGGCGTTGTCGCCGAACGTCGCATCTGCCTCGTCGAGCTCTACGATGCCGACGGTGTGATGACGTGGGCTGAGTGTGTCGCGGGCGAGCAGCCTAACTACACCCCCGAAACCATCGACACCGCGTGGTTCGCGGTCCGCGAGTGGCTCGCGCCGCGGCTGCTCGGCCGAAGCTTCGACGGGCCCGAGGTGATTCAGGGCGTGCTCGAGCAAAACGTGCGCGGCCACAACATGGCGAAAGCGGCGCTCGAGATGGGAATGTGGGCGCTCGCGGCAACGAAAGAACGAGTGTCACTCTCGAAACGCTTGGGAGGCACACGCGAGCGTATCCCCACCGGCATCTCGCTCGGCATTCAGGCGAACCCGGAG
>DATEGN010000446.1:0-4186 GCA_035280125.1 Gemmatimonadaceae bacterium
ACCGTCGCCCCGCGCTGATCGTTCGCGGTGGCGAAGCTGAGCTCGAGCCCAGGATGATCGAGAATGAGTGCGCAGAGCTCACGACCGGCGTAGCCGCTCGCCCCGAGCACTCCCACAGGCATTTTATTCACCAGGAATGCATAATAATGCGGCCGATGTGAGTCAATGCCATCTGTCACTCGGCGCTGTCGAGCATGCCCCGAACGTGCTATCGTACCGGCCGTGGAACGGGAACCCAGCATGAAAAAATCGGAGCGACAGGAGGCCATCCTCCAGCTCGTCGCGAGCCATGCGATCGCCAGCCAGGAGGAGCTCCGCCGACTTCTCGAAAGTCGCGGCTGGAGGGTCACCCAGGCGACCCTTTCTCGCGACCTCCGCGAGCTGGGATTGGTACGCGCTCCGACGGATGACGGTGTTCGTTACATGCGTCCGGAGGCGCTTGGCGGGGATGAGGGCAAGCCTTCTCTGGAAGCGCTTTTACCGCAGCTTTTCGATGCCGTGGACGGCGTCAGCGAGCTCCTGGTTCTGCACACCCTTCCTGGAGGGGCGCAACCCATCGCCGAAGCGATCGACGCTCAAGGTTGGCCGGAAATCATCGGCACGATCGGTGGCGAAAACACAATCCTTATAGTGTGCCGATCCTCGCAGGCTCGAATCGAGCTGACTCAACGACTGCGGACGATGGCCGAACGCCGGCATCAAGGACGACTGTAACCCCTGCCGGCACGACCCTGATCGTTCCGGCCTCCTGACGGACAAATCGGCGTATTGACGGGGCTTGGCGCACCCGCTTAATTATGCAAGTCGATTGCATAACTTTGGCGCACAACGGAGCTGACATGCCTCGCACTATCGTGCTCGCCTATTCCGGCGGCCTCGACACATCCATCATCGTACCGTGGCTGCGCGAGCACTACGATGCTCAGGTCATTTGCGTCGCCGCCGATATCGGGCAAGGTGAGCGTGAGCTGGCGGGCGTCCGCGCGAAGGCCATCGCCTCGGGCGCATTGGAGTGCTACGTCGAAGATCTACGCGAGGAGTTCGTCCGAGATTTCATCTTCCCAACACTGCGCGCGGGGGCGGTCTATAACCGCAAATACTTGCTCGGCACCTCGATGGCACGGCCGCTCATTGCGCGGCGTCAGGTCGAGGTCGCACGACGCGTCGGCGCCGACGCGCTTGCCCATGGCTGCACCGGCAAGGGCAACGATCAAGTTCGCTTCGAGCTCACGTACGCTGCATTCGCGCCTGATCTTCCGGTCATTGCCCCCTGGCGCGAATGGCACATTCGCAGCCGAGAGGACGCGATCGCATACGCGGCCGAGCGTGGAATTCCTGTCGCGGCCACCAAAGAGAAGATCTACTCGCGCGATGCCAACCTTTGGCACCTGTCTCACGAGGGTGGAATTCTCGAGGACCCAAACGCCGCACCGCCGGGCGACCTGTTGCAGCTCACGGCGACGCCGTTCGAGGCGCCAGATCTACCAGAGACGGTGGTCATCGGATTCGAGCAGGGTACGCCGGTCTCCGTGAACGGGGAGCAACTCGATCCAGTCGCGTTGATCGAGACGCTCAACGCAGTCGGTGGCAAGCATGGCGTCGGCGTCGTCGATCTCGTCGAGGATCGTCTCGTCGGTATGAAGTCGCGCGGCGTCTACGAGACGCCGGGCGGCGCTCTTCTTTACAGTGCGCATTCGGAGCTCGAGCAACTCGTGCTCGATCGTCGCACGTTGTCGGCCAAGGATGTGATCGCTCCTCGTTATGCCGATCTCGTATACGAGGGCCGCTGGTGGACAACGGAACGCGAGGCCTACGACGCGTTCGTGACGGCGACACAGACCCGCGTGTCCGGCACAGTTGCTCTTCGACTCTATAAGGGCTCGGCAAGCGTCGTCGGCCGCGAGAGCGCGCACGCGCTCTACGATGAGCGTTTTGTAACGTTTGGCGAGGACGACGTCTATCAGCAGAGCGATGCCGCGGGCTTCATTCGGCTCTTCGCTCTTCCCGCTCGCGTCCGGGCGCTCAAGGACCAGGAGATCGCGCGCACGGCGGCGGCTGATGCAGCCTCCGCTGGCCCACCAGCGCAGGAGCCTGATGGTACGTCCGCGAACGGGGAGAAGCCGCTTGACGACGTGACCTCCTCTTCGCCGGAGTTGGCGGTCGCATGACGACGACCGCGTTCATGGAAGCCGCAGCCAAATCGCACAAGCTGTGGGGCGGCCGCTTCGCCGGAGCAGGAACCGCCCCACAATTCGACGCACTCAACAACTCGATTGGCGTCGACATTCGACTTTGGCCCTTCGATATCGAGCTATCGAAGGCTTGGGCGATGGCTCTCTATGGCGCAGGAGTCCTCACGATCACGGAGTGCAAGACGATCGAACGAGGACTCGACTCGGTCGCGCGGCAGTTGGAGTCGGGCGTTCAACCCATCGCATCCGATGAGGACGTGCACACGTTCATCGATCGATTGCTGCACGAGGAGGTCGGTGACGTAGCATCGAAGCTCCACACTGGACGAAGCCGGAACGACCAGGTCGCAACGGCGACGCGCATGTGGGCGATGAACGCAGTAGGGCAGCTCGATTTTGCCGTGCGGCAGCTTCAGCAAGTGATGATCGACCAGGCCCACGGCTTGGAGACATCGCTCATGCCGTCGTACACGCACCTGCAGCGCGCAATACCCGTTTCCGCGGCGCATTGGCTTCTCGCGCACTTCTGGCCACTCGAGCGTGACCGCACCCGGCTCCGTGCGGCGGCCAAGGGGGCAGCCGTGCTGCCGTTGGGCTCTGGTGCCGCTGCTGGCTGCGCATATCCGATCTCCCGGACGTTGCTTCAGGGAACGCTGGGCTTCGACGCCGTAACTCCGAACTCGATCGACGCGGTCAGCGATCGCGATTTCGTCGCCGAGTTGTTGTTCTGCGCGGCGCTCATCGGCAGCCACCTGTCGCGTCTTGCCGAAGATCTCATTCTGTACGGATCCAGCGAGTTTGGCTTCGTGCAGTTCGGCGAGCGGTTCACGTCCGGCTCGAGCATGATGCCGCAGAAGCGGAATCCGGATGCGCTCGAGCTCGCGCGTGGATCCGCGGCGCGCATGCTCGGCGACCTAACGGCGCTGCTGGCAACGTTGAAAGGCTTGCCGTCGAGCTACAACAAGGATCTTCAGGACGACAAGCGCATCGTATTCGACGCCGTCGACACACTGTTGCTCGTCCTGCCGGCGGTCGCTGGCGCACTCGGCGAGTGCACGTTCCGAAGCGATCGCATGCGCGCGGCGCTGTCATCGACGATGATGGCGACGGACCTCGCTGATTATCTCGTTCGCAAGGGTGCAACGTTCCGAGAGGCGCATGGGGCAGTCGGACTCCTCGTGCGGAACTGCGAGGAGCGCGGGGCCGAGATGCACACGTTGCCCTTTGCACAATTTGCGGCCGCGCATCCGTTGTTCAGTGAAGACGTCTTCGACGCGCTCTCGGCGTATCACTCAGTGGAGCATCGAGAGGTCCAAGGCGGTACGGGTCCGTCGGCGGTACGCGCTCAGCTCGAGGCGGCGCAGCGCGCACTCGACGCCGCGGGCCGCTGACTCCTTTTCTTCGTTAGGCTCAGAAGAGGATGCCCAGCGACAGCGGCAACATGCGAATGCTGGCATCGCCGCTCGTGCGGTGGTAGCGCGCTTCGACAAACGTCGTCACGTCCGCGAGCTCAAAGCGCAATCCGCCGCCCACGTTCACGCCGGGATCAGTCGAGCCGTTGCTACTGAGAAAGAGATTGCGGCGACTGTTGTAGATGCCGACGCCTCCGATGAGATACGGCACGATCATGCTTCCCGTTGGCACCCTCAGGATTGCGTCGCCGGTCGCCATGAGGATCTGATCTTTCGTCGAATTGGCGCTGTACTTCATCTCGTGAAATTGGCCATCGATCCGAAAGCCGAACGGCGTTGCCGGCACACGGATGTCGAACAGCAGGGCCAGGTGGTATCCCACATCCTTGTCGCTGGCATAGGCACTAACCGGCGCGGTAAGACCCGCAGCCATACCGACTCGCAGCGCTCCCTGCGCTTGCGCTTCGGCGCTCGCCGAAGCGAACGCCATCAGTGCGGCAATGAGCGTCGCCATGAACATCGTCTTTGTCACGTGCTTCTCCGCGATGAGGAGTCGACCAACGTGTGGCTTCTTGTCGGGTG
>DATEGN010000447.1:0-3993 GCA_035280125.1 Gemmatimonadaceae bacterium
CTCGTCTGACGCCGCGGTTCAGCGCGAATCGAATGCTCGCTGACTATGTCACCTCGATGTATCGGCCCGCGGCTGCAACACTTCGCGCGAGAGCGGCGAACGGGTATCGTGAGGCATGTGCAATGGCTGAATGGGAACGGACGCTTCGTCTGCACTGGCCCGTCGTCGAGGTGGGTGCGCTCGAGGCGGAGCCCACCGAAGATGGAGTTTGCGCATCGGTGATCGTGGCGCTCGGCCCGATCGATGCCTCCTCGGTCCTCGTCGAGTTGTATGCAGACGCGGTCGCCGGATCGCCGGCTGAGCGCCAACCAATGGAACGCCGGGAAAGTGTGCCGGCATTGGCGAACGGTGCGCGCTATTCGGCAAAGCTCCGAACGGATCGACCCCTGTGGCATTTTACGCCACGCGTCATACCGCGAAAGGATGGCGTCAGTGTGCCCGGCGAGCTTGCCCTCATCGCGTGGGGGCGCCGCTAATGGGCGCTTAGCTCCGCCAGATCACTCGTGGTCGGTCCTCGATCATCCCGGGCGATTCATCGGCCGCGGCGAGCACGAGGATGCCGCCCGAAGCCACGCGCGATTGTGTGTCGTCGCCAGCGATGGCGTAGGACGAATCCCCGTCATGAGGCCCCGGCGAATTCGGACAGACACGCCGCGATGTGCTTCGCACTTTGTGCGTCAGGGCCGCTCCTCGGAGCGAGGAATTTACGTCGCCTTGGGTGAATGGTCGGTTGCGCCATTCGCGTTAGGCGCCCAGCCGGGAGGTGCACGATGAAACGCATCACAATGGCGGTTGGCGTAATGCTCGCGGGTGCGCTGGCAGGGCCGGCGCGAGCACAGGTCTTCACACCCGAGCTCAGGCCGTTCGTCGGGGCCTATGTACCGACCGGGGCTCAGCGCGATCTATTCAACGACGCCACGATGTTCGGCGTCCAGGGCGCGCTCGAAGTGTTGCCAACGTTCCACCTGATCGGGACGTTCAGTTGGGTTCCCGTCCACAACAAGTACAGCGGATTCGACGAGAACGTGAGCATCTTTGCATATGACGTCGGCACCGAGTTCGCGTTCGTGCAGCCACTCGGCTCGGGCTGGGAGCTGAAACCCTTCGCTGGCCTTGGTGTGGGAGCCCGGACGTATGCATTCAGGGCAAATGGGCTCGCTGACAAAACGTGCGCCGCCGGGTACGGTGCATTGGGCTCCGAGTTCCAGTTCGACCGAATCGCGTTGCGTCTCGAAGGCCGAGACAACGTGTTCTGCTATCGCTCGCCAGTTGCCGGCGTTGCGTCGAGGACGCGAAATGACATCGGCCTGGCATTCGGATTCGCGTATCACTTCCGGTAGTCCATTTGCGGTCTGGTGACGCAATGATGCCGAGATCGGTGCGTGCTACGAGTGAGGAGCGGACGCGTCATCTACCAGGTGACGAGTTGATCTCGCGTCCGCTCGCGACGCTCACACACGCAGTCACGATCGAGCGACCGAGACGCGACGTGTGGCCGTGGCTACTGCAGATGGGTGCGGGTCGCGCCGGGTGGTACAGCTACGATGCGCTCGACAATGCTGGCCGCCACAGCGCCGATCTCGTCGTACCGGATTTATTGGATGTTAAAGTCGGCACGATCATGCCGGCGTTACCTGGTGAGACGGGCGGCTTTGTCGTTCTTCACATCGACCCGTTGCGCGTCCTCGTGCTGGGCTGGGTTCCGATCTCCGGCGCCGAGCCGGTTGTTTCGTGGGCTTTCGTCCTCGACGAACCGCGCAAAGGCGCAACCCGTTTGATCGTGCGTGTACGGGGAAGCTCGAGTTATCGACCTCCATTCGGGCTTCCCCGCTGGAGCACGAAGGCGATCATGCCTGTCGTGCATCTCGTTATGCAACGCCGACAGTTGCTCGGTATCGCGCAGCGCGCGGAGTCCGCTCACTGAACCGTGTCCAATGCGACGGGCGCGATCAGCACCGCGCACTGCGCCGCTCGCACGATCGCCTGCGCGACGCTGCCGAACAGCAGTCGTTCCACCGTGCCATGGCTGTGCTGTCCGACGGCGATGAGATCCGCGCCAAATTGCTCCGCGTGCGCGAGCAACGCCTCCGCTGGATGGCCCTCTGCCAACGTCCTCTCGACGTGAATGCCAAAATGTTCCTCGCGCAAGTCACGTCCGAGCCGCGCCATGACGTCTCGTGCGCCCGATTCGTAGATCTCGGACCACGCGCTCGGGTCAGTCGCTGGGACGTCGACTTCGGGCCGCACGTGGACCAGGTGCAGCACGCCCGCATCGATGATGCTCGCCGCGGCGTGCGCGGCAGCGATGCTCGCGGGGCCAAAGTCGAGCGCGACGAGCCCATTGCGCGGCAGCTCCCCACACCCCTGGGGCACCGCAATGACGGGCACACCTGCGTGACGGAGCACGCGGACCACAGTCTCGCCGGCGAGAAAGCGTTCGAGCCTACTGTGTCGTCCAGCGCCGAGAACGATGTACTTCGCGTTCCATGCGCTCGCTGCCTCGGCGATCGTCGGCCCGGGGGCACCGACTAGCATCGACGTCACCGCGCGCCGGTGCTCGTGCAACCGTGAAAGCTCGGGCCGAATTCGATCGAGGATCTGTTCCCCGCGCTCGACTTCGACCGCCATATGGTACTGTGCGCCGCTCGGCTGCGCTGGGAGCGCCGGCATCGGCTCGAGAACCGTGAGCACGCGCAAAGCCAGCTCATTTCGTTCCGCCAGGGAAACGGCGAAGCGAAGCGCGGCGTCGGACTCGGCACTGCCGTTCGTCGCGAAGACAACACATGGGCCGCGATCGTGCGCGGACTCGTCGGCGCTCCTTGCGGCCGGCTCGGGGAGCGTCGCCACTGCTCCCTCTTCTGGTGTGCTTTTTTCGTTACTCATGTTGGTCTCCATGCAGCGCGCTTGGTCTTTGGATGAGCATTCCTCATGCAAGAGCATGCGCCGGCCCACGACGCGCGACGGTCGGGAAAGGCTTCAATCCCCGTCAGCAAATTCCTGACTGCCCGAGGCCGGCGGCAAGCGTCTCTTGACCGTATAGGAGATCTCATGCTGAGAAGCGACAGGCAGGTTCAGGCCCGTGCAATGATCTTGGCGTTAGGCGCCATCGTCGCGTACGCGCTATTGCCATTCCTGTCCGGCCTGCTTGGTGCTGTGGTGCTTGCAATCTCGGTGCGCCCGATGCACGAGTGGCTGGTCGCGAAGTTGGGTCGGCGGGTCGCGTCGGCGTGTTCGACGATCGCCGCGATCATTCTGGTGCTGATCCCGGGCATCCTCCTCGTGGTGTTGCTCCTCGGTGAAGCGCCAGATGCCCTGCGAACGGTGACGCGGAGCCGTGCGGTTCAGGGGATCGCCGCCCTTCGCGTGGCCGGTATCGACGTCGGTGCGTACGCCGACACGGCCATCAATTCCGTCGTATCGTGGCTCTCTGGCGAAGCGGTCGTCCTCATCGGAAGTGTGACGCTCGCCACCGTGAATCTCATCATCGCGATTTTTGGCCTTTATTACTTGCTCATCAGCGACGGGGCTGCGTGGCGGCAGGTGCGACGGATGCTTCCGTTCTCCCGCGAAACGATCGATGTGCTTGCCGATCGTTTCCGGACGACGACGGAGTCGATGATCATCGGCATCGTGCTCACCGCCGTTGCGCAAGGCGTCGTCGTCGGAATCACCTTTGCGCTCGTCGGCTTGCCGAGCGCGGCATTCTGGGGCTTCGTGACGGCATGCGTCTCGATCTTGCCGATCCTCGGCAGTGCGCTCGTCTGGCTGCCAGGAACGGCGGTTCTGTTTGCCGATCATCGCTACGGAGCGGCCCTGGCACTCTTCGTCACCGGACTGATCGTCGCGTCTCAGGTCGACAATGTCATTCTCCTGTTCGTGTATCGGCGAGTCTCTCGCATCCATCCAATGGTGACGCTCGTCGGCGCCTTCGCGGGTCTGCGTCTCTTCGGGCTCGTCGGGCTCTTGCTCGGACCGCTCGCGATTTCTTATCTC
>DATEGN010000448.1:0-2724 GCA_035280125.1 Gemmatimonadaceae bacterium
TGGATCAAGATGACCGAGCCGACGTGGGCCAACGTGAAGTACGGCCCGATCGACTACCAGGCGATCAGTTACTACGCCGCGCCGAAGCAGCGGCCCAAGTTCGAGAGTCTCGACCAGATCGATCCCAAGCTGCTCGAGACGTTCGACAAGCTGGGGATCCCCATCGCCGAGCAGAAACGGCTCGCCGGCGTCGCGGTCGATGCGGTGTTCGACTCGGTGTCGGTCGCGACGACGTTCCGTGAGGAGCTCGCGAAACACGGCGTCATCTTCTGCCCGATGTCCGAAGCGATTCGCGAGCATCCGGAGCTCGTGCGCGAGTACCTGGGCTCCGTCGTGCCGGTGAACGACAACTTCTTCGCGACGCTGAACTCCGCCGTCTTCACCGACGGCTCGTTCGCCTACATCCCGAAGGGCGTGCGCTGCCCGCTCGAGCTGTCGACCTACTTCCGGATCAATGCGCAGGCCACGGGGCAATTCGAGCGCACGCTGATCGTCGCCGAAGAGGGGAGCTACGTCTCCTACCTCGAAGGCTGCTCGGCGCCGTCGCGCGACGAAAACCAGCTGCACGCCGCGGTCGTGGAGCTCGTCGCCCTCGATAACGCCCAGATCAAGTACTCGACGATCCAGAACTGGTATCCGGGCGACGAAAACGGCAAAGGCGGGATCTACAACTTCGTGACGAAGCGCGGCGCCTGCCGCGGCAAGAACTCCAAGATCTCCTGGACCCAGGTCGAGACCGGGTCGGCGATCACCTGGAAGTATCCGGGCTGCATCCTCCAGGGCGACGGCTCGATCGGTGAGTTCTACTCGGTGGCGGTGACGAACAACCGCCAGCAGGCTGACACGGGTACGAAGATGATTCACATGGGGAAGAACACGAAGAGCACCATCGTCTCGAAGGGCATCTCCGCCGGCCACGGGCAGAACACCTACCGCGGTCTGGTGAAGATCCTCAAGGGCGCCGAGGGGGCCCGCAACTATTCGCAGTGCGATTCGATGCTGATCGGCGACCAGTGCGGCGCCCACACGTTCCCCTACATCGACGTGCGCAACAGCTCGGCGATCATGGAACACGAAGCGTCGACGTCGAAGATCGGAGAAGACCAGATCTTCTACTGTAAGCAGCGTGGCTTGTCCGCCGAGGATGCCGTGTCGATGATCGTCAACGGTTTCTGTAAGGAAGTCTTTAAGGAGCTGCCGATGGAGTTCGCGGTGGAAGCGCAGAATCTGTTGGGGATCAGCCTCGAGGGGAGCGTAGGATGACGCCCCCGTTGCTCGAGATCAAAGACCTCCACGCCACCGTCGAAGGCAACGAAATCCTCAAGGGCGTCGACCTCACCGTTCGTACCGGTGAAGTCCACGCCATCATGGGGCCGAACGGCTCCGGCAAGAGCACGCTGGCGCAGCTCCTGGCTGGTCACCCAGCGTACACGGTGACGTCGGGATCAGTGCGCTTCGAGGGCAAGGACCTGTTCGAGCTCGACCCCGAGGAGCGCGCGCGCGAGGGACTGTTTCTCGCGTTCCAGTATCCGGTGGCGATCCGCGGCATCACGAACAGCTATTTCCTGCGTTCGGCGGTGAACGCGATCCGCAAGCACAAAGGGCTCCCGGAGCTCGACCCGCTCGATTTTCTCCAGGTGCTCGAGGACAAGCTCAAGGCGATCGGCTGGGACGACAGCTTCATGAATCGCGCCGTCAACGAAGGATTCTCGGGCGGCGAAAAAAAGCGCAACGAGATCCTGCAGCTCGCCGTGCTCGAGCCGCGGCTCGCGATTCTCGACGAGACGGATTCGGGGTTGGATATCGACGCGCTGAAGACCGTGGCCGAAGCGGTGAACGCCCTGCGCTCGAAGGACCGCTCGTTCGTCGTCGTCACCCACTACCAGCGCCTGCTCAACTACATCGTCCCCGATTTCGTCCACGTCCTGGCCGAAGGACGTATCGTGCGCTCCGGCGGCAAGGAGCTGGCGCTGACGCTCGAAGAGAAGGGCTACGCCGGAGTGGGAGCGTGACGGCGCATTTCGTCGGCGCATACAAGGCGTTCGCCGCGAACGGCGCGTCAGGCGCGCCGCCCTGGCTCAAGGACATGCGGGAGCGTGCGATCGCGCGTTTCGCCGAGGTGGGGTTTCCCACGACGCGGCTCGAGCAATGGCGGTTCACCAACGTAGGGCCGATCAGCGAGACGCCGTTCGAGCTGCAGCGCTCGACGTGGGAGCTCGATCCGGTCCCGGCGGGGGTGACGGTATCGACTCTGAGCGCGACGGTCGCGACGGCGCCGGATTTCCTGCAGGTCCACCTCGGCCGTTACGCCGACGTCGCCACGAACCCCTTCACCGCGCTCTCCACCGCGTTTCTCGCCGACGGCATCGTGATTCGCGTCGCCGCGCGCACCGTCGTACCGGATTCGATCCGGGTGCGCTGCCGTATTCCCCGCGCGGCGCGGCCGATGACGCACCCGCGCCTGCTGATCGTGCTGGAGCGCGAAGCGCAGGCGAAGATCGTCGAGGCGTACGAGGGAGATGCGGGCGGCGCGTCGCTCACGAACGCGGTCACCGAAGTCGTGCTCGAGGAAGGGGCCCAGCTCGAGCTCTGCCGTGAGCAGCGCGAGGGCGCGCAGAGCAATCACGTTGCGGCATCGCACTTCCATCAGGCGCGAGACTCGCGACTAGTCTTCACGACGGTCGCCCTCGGCGCGGGACTGGTGCGCCACGACATTCACGGCGT
>DATEGN010000449.1:0-3775 GCA_035280125.1 Gemmatimonadaceae bacterium
CGCGCGTATGTCGCTCGATATCGCGCCGCCAGCTCCGGAAACTCCTGCTCGATGAAAGGCAGATATCGTTGACGCGCCGCCGATTGCAGCCGCAGCGCGCATGCGTTCACATAGGTTGCGCCATGCTCCGCGACCGTGCGCACCAGAGGATCGAGTAGCTCCGGGGCGTCTGTGATTCCCGGGAGCACGGGCATCACGTTGATGCCGACGTCGATGCCATTCGCCCGCAAACGCGCCAGCGCCCGAATACGTGCCTCCGGAGTCGGTGCACGCGGTTCGAGACGTCGAGCCAATGCACGATCGAGCGTGATCAGCGAGAGATGAATCGTGATCTGCGAGTTCCGCGCGATGCGTCGCAACACGTCCACATCGCGAGTCACGAGCGGGCTCTTTGTGATGATCACGATCGAAAGCCCGGAGTGCTCCGCGAGCACCTCGAGCACACTCCGCGTCACCCGAAACCGACGCTCAGCCGGCTGATACGGATCCGTAGCCGTTCCGATCACGATGCTTTCTTCACCGAGAAGTGCAAGGTGCCGGTCAGACCCGTGTCGCAACGCTCGCCGCAAGACGTCAGCCGCATTCTCCTTGACGAAGATCCGCCGCTCGAACGCGAGCCATGGCGGCATCGACTCCAGGTCGTTCCGCAGCGCATCGTGGTCGGGATTCGCCGTCGCTGCACGCTCGAGAACATACCGATGTGCATAACGAGCGTAACAGTACGCGCAACCGAACGCGCATCCGACGTACGGATTGATGGACCAGAACCCCATCCCCGTGACTTCCGGTCCATTCAGCACGCCGCGCGCGACGGACCCGTAGTAGTTGATATCTTTCTGCTCTCCGATCACCGGTAGCACGCGCACGCCGAGTGCGGCGTCCGCGAAAAGAGCGCCCTGCTTGGCGCGTCGGAGAGCGGCGGTTTCCGGAGATAAAGCTCGAGTCATAAGGCGTGACACAATCGGATCTACCGAAGATACTCCGAAGCCGCAAGTCCTTCGCCCGGTTGGTGGCTGCTCTCATCGCCGGTGCGCTTGCCGCTGTTCTGTCCGTTGTGATCACTGTCCCACCCGGGCTCGGTCTCGATCCCGATGCCGCGTCTTATCTCGGTGCGGCACAATCGCTTGCCAGTGGTCGAGGTTATCGCATTCCCATCTCGGACTGGTTATCTCGCGACACTACCTCGGCGCTCGCTCACTTTCCGCCAGGGTACCCTACCGCGATCACAGGATCCATCCTTTTCGGCGGCCAGCCGGTCAACGCCGCACGGGCTGTCAACGCGATCGCTGTGTTCGTGAGCGTCGCGCTCGCGTTGTGGCTCGTCGCGAACGTCGCTGGATTGATCGCTGGTATCATCGCGGCGGTTTCCCTCCTCGCAATGCCCGCCTTCGTGGAGTTGCACCAGTCTGTCCTGAGCGAGCCGATGTTCCTCGCCTGCATCATGGGGGCGCTGTGTGCGATGGTCAGCGCGGCGCGACAGACCGAAGAACGTGTGAGACTTCAACGGGCGCTCACTGCCGGAGCTCTGGCCGCGACGGCGATGCTCACCCGATATGCGGGAGCTGCGGTCATCGCGTCGGTGTGTCTCTGGATGTTCCTCCTGCCGGGTACCGCGACTGCGCGGCTTCGCCGGGCGCTGACCGCTTCGCTGCCGGCGATTGTACTCGTGGGCTCATGGATCATCCACGTCCACCTAACGAGTAGCGTAACCGGAATACGCACCATCGCGACGTACGGCGGTTTCCTCGATGCGATGCGCATGGGCTTCGACACGATCGTGGCCTGGATGGTGCCGTTGATGTCCGATCAGACGCTCCCTGGCCGAGAATGGATCGCGCTGGTCGGGGTTATCGCACTCTGTTTCGTGATTGTCAGCGCGTACAGAACGGCACGCGGTTCGATTGCCAGAGTCGCGATCGCTGCTTCCCTAACGATTGCTGCCTGCTATGTGATCGTGCTGCTCGCGTCGCGGCTTCTCGCCGATCCGAATATCCCGTTCGACAATCGTCTACTGTCGCCCTTGTTCGTGCTCGTCGTGGTCATCGCGGCGATTGCTATTCGCGAATGGTGGCCGCGAAATCCTCCGTTTGCCCGAATCGCCTGTGCAGCGTTGGTGCTGGCCTGGTTCGCCGCGTCTATCACCGTCAGCCAGGACGAAGTGAGCTGGGCGTTGGAGAACGGGCAGGACTTTGGTCAGGAGCAGTGGAGGCAATCTCCATTGCTTGCCTGGGCGCAAGCGAACGCGGCGCGCAAGCCGCTCTACACGAACTGGCCCGCGGCGGTGTTTTTTCATTTGCATCGCGCGTCGCACGAGCTGCCACGCGACAGCACCGCCGATGTGCTTCGCGCTTTTGCGGACACACTTCGCGCGCGCGACGGCGTTGTGATCGTCTTCGATCAGCCCAGTCCCGATCAGATCGGAGCTTCTGCTCTCGAGCGGTCGAGCCGGCTGCGTCAGGTCACGCGCGTCACTGACGGCAGCGCATTTGGCGCGACTCCATGACCGTGGAGTTACTTCGGATCGACCGAAACCCCCACGCGCATCCCGCCGAACGGACCCGGCCTGACGAAAAAATGCGCGTAACGACCATTGTGCGCGATTCGCCAACTGTGCAGGAGCGCTACCCCGCCATAGATCGCCGTAATCGATGTTTTCGAGAGCGTGGATGTTCTCGCCATGAAGTCCACGTCCGACACACTGCCAGTGCGCCCGATGGTCACGTAAAACAGAGAGGTCGCGATACCGCCTGCGAGCACGCCGCGCTCGAATGCGCCAGCGACACTCGCGGCATGATGCGGCGCATCGAGAATCGTCTCGTCGAGGACGGACTGTACGGTGAGTCCTGCGGACGAAAAAACGAATTGCCTGCCTGGCTCCAGATTGGCGTCGATTCCCGAGTAGATGGTCGGTCGCCCTTCATTCAGGCCAAAGGTCGGACGACCACCAACGACATACGCCGCGAGGATGTGTCCGCCCTCGTGCGCAAGAATGCTGGACGCGAAGCCGCCGGCGAACAATTGCCACCAGTGACCGCCTCCGGAGTGCTTGAGGATGGTCGTGTCGCGCGTGCTCTGGGCTGTCAACGGACTCGCGACCACGGCGCCGAGGAGCAGGGCGACCACGGCGACGATCCAGCCGCCGCGCCTCCGAACGCTCGATTGAAGATGGCCGATGCGCCCTGGACTCAGTAGAATCTCTGACGTCCCGTACTCAGGACAGCTCTGCTCCATGCGTACTAAACTCTCTGATCTCGAGATTCAGCGTGCCCTCGGCAAGCTCGCCGGCTGGGCACGTCGTGGTGACACTCTTACAAAGACGTATACCTTCGGATCGTTCGCCGACGGCATTGCGTTCGTGAATCGCGTCGCGAAGGCCGCGGATGCGAAGAATCATCATCCGGATATCGACATTCGTTACACGAAGATCACGTGTATGCTGTCGACGCACGACGCCGGCGGCATAACCGACGCCGATCTCAAGCTTGCCGAGGATATCGAAAAAGCGGCGACGAAATCATAGACCGTCGAACAAGCTCTCCGTCACCACTCGCGGCTGTTGCAGTCCTGCTGCCAGCGCGAATCGTTCGACCGGGGTCATCGCGAGCTCCTCGAAGCGCTGAAGGTGTTGTCTCTGAGTTCCATGCGCGAAAAACGCGGCGCGCTTGGTGTCGAGATAGGCAGACACGTCAACGCAGCAGGTCGCGTTCACGCTCAGGGTCGGGAGCTCCGCGCCTGGCGCCGGAGGCTGCCACGCGCAGTAGTACAATCGTGACGG
>DATEGN010000450.1:0-3732 GCA_035280125.1 Gemmatimonadaceae bacterium
GAAGGATCTAGTTTCACTATAGAATGGCTAACCTCTAACAAGTGACGCTAGATCCTTCGCTTCCTCGGGATGACAGAGGCTCCTTACTGCTTCGTCCCGCTCGACGTCGCCTGTGAGCCCGGGGCGCCGTGATCCCACACGAAGCGATGCAGGAAGTCCCCCATCTTGTCGAAGATGTCCACCCAGCGCGCATGAATCAATGACTCATGTGTGTCGTCGGGAATGACCGTGAGCTCGTAGTAGACGTTGTGCGCTCGCAGGAGCTGCACGAGCCCGACCATCTGCGCGAAGTCCACGTTGCGGTCGTCGTCGCCCTGGACGAGGAACACCGGCGACTTCCAGGTATCGATGGCGGAGACGGCTGAGGACTTATAGGACAGATTAGTAGTATCCAACGAATTACCGTACAAATGCACGCCCGCGAGGTCGGCGCCTGCGACAAACAGATCCGAATTTCGCGCGAGTGCCTGTGAGGTCAGGAGACCGCCATACGAAAGGCCCCAGATTCCAATGCGCGACGGATCGACGTCGGCGCGCGTCTGGAGATACTTGCCCGCGGAGAGGACGTCCTGGTACTCGGAGTTGCCGCGGGCCATCGTGTTCGCGGCGTTGCGGAACGAGCGGCCATAACCAACGCCGCTGCGGTAGTTCACCGAGAGCACGACGTAACCCTGATCGGCGAGCCACTGGTTGTACGCGTAGGCCCAATGATAGAACTGCATGTAGTGATAGCCGGGCAGCATCTGCCTAACGGGTCCGCCGTGGACGAAGATCATCGCGGGGCGGCGCTCGCCGGGCTTCAGGTCTTTTGGCAGGAAGAGCTGATCATGAATCTCTAAACCATCGGGGGATTTCACGATCACGACCTGCGGCGTGACGTGTGCCGCTGTCGGGAAGGTCGCCGGCAGCGTGGGATAGACGACGCGCGTCGCACCGCCAGTGGTAGCGACGAGACCAACCGACGCCGGCTGGGCGGCGCCGAAGTAGAGCACGGCGATCTGCTTGCCCGACGCGAGCGGCTGGGGATAGGTCTCGATGCCGTCGTCGGTCGAGATTTGCTTCGGCTCGCCACCGGAGGTCGAAACGCTCCAAATGTGGCGTTTCTCGATGTCATTAGCGTTCGTGCAGTAATAAAGAGTCTTACCATCGCGCGAGAGCGCTGCGGAGGTCGCATCTTCGATGAGACCGTTCGTCGTCGTCAGCATTTTTGGATCGGCCGCTGGATGTGCGGTATCGATCGCGTAGTATCGATCCCATTCGTCGCGGGGTGGCGAGAGGGGGAAGAGGACGTTGTCGCCACCCCAGAAGACGGCGCGCATCGTGGTGAAGCTCGAGTCGTTAGGTGCATTGTGCCATAGCTCGCGCGCCGAGCACTCGGTGCCTCCTGCTTCAGTCGGACCGGACGACGCTGGGCACTTGCTCACGTCGGCGACCATCACCGAGAGATTGTAGCCACCCTTGAAGTTTGCTTTGTAAAGCCCGGGGAATCGCCGATCACGCGTCGTGTCCTCGCGCTGCTGCTCACCGCGGCCGAGGCCACCACCACCGCGACCAAACGCGGCGGCGAGGCAGCTACCACCGCCCCGTCCACCGCGTCCCGAAGCTGGTCCCGGCGGATTGCCGATGCTGCCGGTGCCCGCCTGCGCCTGCGAACCGAAGGGCACGCCCGGCCGACGAATGAACGCGATCCGCTTCGAGTCTGCCGACCAGGCCGGCGCCGCATCACAATCCACACTCGGCGCCACAAAGTCGACGCGGCGTGTGCGCGTGTCGTAAATACCGATGAAGGCGTGATTCTCGCGGTCGCTGACGAAGGCGATTTTGCTGCCATCGGGCGACCAGCGTGGATTGCTCTGCCGTCCCCACTCTCTGATGAAGGGAAGCGTGCTGTCCGACGCCGGCGCGGCTGCGTTCGGCACGATCCGGGCACGATAAATCTGGCCGTCGCGGACATAGAGCACCGAGCGTCCATCGGGCGCGAGCGTCGCCGCCTCTGCCGCGGCGACGCGCCACGGTGCGCCGGCACCGGACGTTCGCACAGCCCACACCGCACGCTCGGCGCCCCGCGGGTCGTGCGACGGATCCGCAACCCAACCTTGCCGATTCTCATTCGTGCCGCGAATGAAGATCGCCGTCGATCCGTCGTCAGAGAGCTCGACCTCGGATACGTCGACGCCATCATCCTGCATGAAGCTCGTTAGGCGCACCGCCTTGAACTCCGGCGCGGCGGCGGTGTAGACGTTCCGCATTCCGCGCTCGTACGCCACCCAGGCAACGCGATCGACGTCTTTGGCTCGCGCCAACTCGAGTGGCGAGGAGGGGCTGAGGAATTGCGCGACGGTCGCCTTGGTCTGGGCGGCGAGCGGCGCGGTGAGCAACGTAAGACACGTCGCGACGAGTGCGGACGTGGAACGGCGTAGGCGAGGCATCGATGATCTCCCGATGGGTTTTCGGAGGCCCTGTTAACCTGGCTTACGCCGAAAGCCACCGCAACGTTCGGTTGCCACGACTCGCCTCGCTGAGTGCAGCTAGCTGCGCAGAGCGCATTGTCCGCAGCAGGCGCCCAGGCTGCGTGGGTCAGCGCGAGAAGGGTGCGACTTCGCCCGCACCCCTCTCGCGATTCAGCAACCACTCATTTCATCTTGTGAGACGCCTTGGTCGTTCCTTCGATCGTCTGGCCATCGTCGAACTTGGCGTTGAACGAGCCCGTCATCTTGTGATTGGCAATGTGCGCGACTTCGTGCAGCGAGACGACGGTGTGTCCGGCGCGCGTTACGGAGGGATACGGTCCAGCCTCAACGACCACGCTGTCGCCGCCGATCGTGACCACTCGCATGGGAACGGGCTCGCGATTCGGGTACGTGATGCTCGCTTTCTTGTCAGCGCTGAACGAGATCGTCATCGGTGTGATCACCGAGTCCGACTTGCCGCGCAGGCTCTGCCCTTCCCAATCACCCACGAGGTCGCTCCACGTTAGGCCGGCAGCCTTCTTCTCGCCCGCTTGTGTAGGCTTCGCCTGTGCGGTCGCGATCGAGGATGCTGCCGTGAGAAGCACCATCGCACCTACGAGTGTTCGGCGCATCAGCACTCTCCTGTTTTGCCCGTCGAGATTGGCGGGTCGCCGAACGTAGCCTGCGCTGGCGATCTCAGCAATTCACAGGAACCCATCAAACTACGCGGACTAATTCGCAGTTCATCCGTTCGCGAAGGAGGCGTCGCTCAACGCGACGAATCGAGTGGCACGCAATCCTGCCGATGCTCCGCGAAGCAGTTCTGTATTTCCTGATTCTTCTGTTTGGCGGTGAAGAGCCACACGCCGAGAAACACAAGAAGTAGCGCGAAAGCGAGCGCAATGAAGCTCGGTAGTATGCTCTCGTCGTCGGTTCGCTGTTGATTTCCAGCGGTCGGATTCGTGGACTTCGAGCGCTCTCGACCGCCTCCGTCGTGAGACATCAGACCGAGCGCGCCCTTACCTCTTCCGACGTCAATCCATAAATCGGCGGCGTCGACACGCCGCGCATGCCGAGCATCAAGTAGATCTGCCCGCGATGATGCGCCTCGTGCTCGATCATCGCGCGGAGCCACTTCCCGACCGTGATCGGCGTGTCCGCCGGTGTGTGGCATTTCTCGATGAGTCGAGCGTCGGTGAGCTCGGCGAAGAGCGCGCGGGATTCGTCGTGCAAGCGGTCGTAGAAGGCGATCGTCGCGTCGAAGCCGGCGGCGAGGTCGAGG
>DATEGN010000451.1:0-2071 GCA_035280125.1 Gemmatimonadaceae bacterium
GCGGATCGCGCGCGCGGCCGCTTCCTTCAGGATGTCGGGGCAGGGAAAGTTGGGAAATCCCTGCGAGAGGTTGATGGCGCCGTGCTCGTTGGCGAGCCGGGTCATGCCCCGGATGACGGACTCGGTGAAGCCGTGGGTGCGGCGTGCGGTGCGAAGGTTCATAACCGGCAAAGATACTTCGTTAGTGCGCTCGTGGATTGCGCTTCCTTTGACAGATCGTAGCTTCGAGCCCACACCACACGTCCACGAACGCCCTAGATGGCCGACGCTCCTCCTCAGGAGCTCGCTACACTTCTCAACGCATCCGACCCCCCGACTCGAGAGGCCGCCTGGGACGCGTTCGTCGCAGTCCATAGTCGTCTTCTGCTCCACACCGCCCGATCCCTGAATCACGATTACGACACCGCGATGGACAGTTACACCTACGTCCTCGAGGCGCTGCACGAGGACGGCCATCGCCGCTTGCGTGCGTACTCAGCTGACGGGCGCGGCAAGTTTTCTACATGGCTCGTGGTAGTAGCCCGGCGGCTTTGTCTCGATTACCGACGTCACAAGTACGGACGCTCCAGAGACCCGAGTCGAGAGGGTCGAGAGAGTCACGCCGCTCGCCGCCGCCTCGTCGATCTGGTGAGCGACGAAATCGATGTCACGAACGCCGTTCCAACCGAGACTGATCCGGCGCTCGAGCTGCAACAGCGAGAGCGATCGACAATCCTCGAGTCAGCGCTGCGTGCCCTGTCGCCTCGTGATCGGCTGCTGCTGACATTGCGTTTCGAAGATGACCTGTCGGCCCGCGAGATCGCCCAGGTTACCGGAATGGCGACGCCGTTCCACGTGTATCGGCGCCTCAATCATGTCCTAGACGTACTCCGCGCGACGCTGCGCGGGCGTGGCCTGGAGCCGACCGAGTGAGCCCGCAACCTATCGTCTGTCGTCCGTTTCATCTGCTAGAACGCCGATTCCCGCGAAGGGCACGCAATGGACTCTGAAGGCCATCTGGGAAGTCGAGATGTGGCGGCTTACGTCGACCGGGCGCTCAATCCGGCCGAGCGCGACGCGATCGAAGCCCACCTTTCAGAGTGTGCCGATTGTCGGGACGAGGTCGTTCAGGTCTCGCGGCTCCGTCGCGTCCTGAACTCGCGACGCAGGTGGCTGTTCGCGGCTCCGGTTGCCGCGGCGGCCGTGCTTGCCGTGATGCTGTTGCCCTCGCGCACACCCGACGAGCCCGTACTACGCGACGGGGGCGAGCCGGTGCTCGCCGTCACCATCGTTGCCCCTGCGGACAGTGCGCCTGCGCCGTCCGGCGGGACCAAGATTTCCTTCACATGGCGATCCATGGATAGTGTGGTCTCGTACCGGTTCGCCATTACGGATGCCAGCGGCGACGTCGTTTGGAGTGCGACGTCAACCGACACGACCGCGCAGTTGCCGGCGTCGATTCACCTGCAACCCGGTAACTACTTCTGGTATGTAGACGCCCTCCTACCGGACGGCCGGTCGGTCGCGAGTCGCGTCCGTACCCTCAGGGCAACACAGTGAAACGGGCGGTGGCTGGCCTAACAACGCTCCTCGTGGCGAGCGGTTGTGCGTCGCGCGAGTCACCCCACAGCGTGGCCGTGTCAGGTGCGGATTCACTAATTGCGCTCGGTGAGCAGATCTACCGCCGCGAGGAGTACGACAGCGCGCGGTTGTTCCTGCTTCCTGTGGCCGCGCGGTCTCGAGCGTCGGGCGACTCAGCCTCCGAGGCACGGGCGCTGACCTGGCTCGGTCTGGCCGCGTGGCGCCTGGGCGACTACACCCGCGCTCGCGAAGAGCAGGAGCGCGCGCTGAAACTGAAGCTCGCGCTCGGTCTCGAGCGGGATCTCTGGCGCTCCTACAACGGGCTCGGCCTGGTCGCCTGGAATGAGGGCCACCTGATGGAAGCCACCGCCCGATTCGGCGAAGCGACGGCGATCGCCGAGCGGGTGCGCGATTCGGTCGGGCTCGGTTCCACGGCCGGTAACATGGGCCTGGTGTACACGGAGCTCGGCGATTTCGACGCGGCGCGCAACGGTTTCGTGCGCATGCGCGA
>DATEGN010000452.1:0-3275 GCA_035280125.1 Gemmatimonadaceae bacterium
ATCACGATCCACGATCCACGATCCACGATCCACGATCCACGATCCACGATCCACGATCCACGATCCACGATCCGCTACCGTCAGAATCCCGGCGGCCTTTCCCCCACAACGTTGAGCGTTCGCTCGATTGCCAATCCTGCACGCGCGAGCGTTCCCTCGTCGAATAACTGCCCGATCAGCGTTACGCCGTGCGGCACGCGGCGCGGCGGTGAGAACTTTGGTAGCGGATGCGCGGGATCGGGCGCCCAGTCGCTGCGTGCTTCGGATACTTGGACGAAGCCCGTACGGAGTGTGAGCGATGGGTGACCCGTGTTGTTCGAGATGACGAGCATCTCGTCTCTCAACGACGGTACGAGCAACAGATCCACCTCGGACATCACGCGCGCCATCTCGCCCGCCACTTTGCGCCGCAGGCGATCGGCCTGCACGAAATCGACGGCCGAGAGATAACGCGCCTCACGGAAGAGATTGGGCCAGGCATCGGGCACTTGCACCTTGAGTTGGTCCGCTTGCCCGCTCAGCGTCAATTCCTCGAATGCCGCTGCCGCTTCGGCGAACAGAATCAAGTTGAGCGAGTCGTAAGGCAAGTCGGCGAGCGTGACTGGGGTCGGCACCATGCCGAGCTTGCGCATCGTCTCGAGTGTCGCGCGATCCACATCGGTCGCTGGTGCTTCTCGCATCCAGGAGTCGATGTAGCCGACGCGCAGTTTATTCACGGGCATGTTGGCATCGAACGAGAGCGGTGCAGCCACACTCGCGACGTCGCCGGCGTCGGGACCGCCGATCGCGTGCAACACGAGCAACGTGTCTTCGACACTGCGCGTCATTGGCCCGAGTTTGTCGAGCGACCAGCAGAGCGTCATCGCGCCCGTGCGTGGGACGCGTCCGTACGTCGGTCGCAATCCGGTGACGCCGCAGCGCATACTGGGACTCACGATACTTCCGCCGGTCTCGCTGCCGATCGAGAAGCCGACGAGAGCCGCGGCGGTCGCGGCGCCTGGGCCAGCGCTCGATCCGGACGCACCCTCCTCGAGCAGCCAGGGATTCATCGTCTGGCCGCCGAACCAGATGTCGTTGAGGGCGAGCGCGCCCATGCTCAGCTTCGCGATCAGCACCGCGCCCGACGCCTTCAGTCGCGCCACGACCGCCGAATCCGCGTTAGGCACGCGATGCTGAAACGGCTCGGCGCCGTACGTCGTGGCGATGCCGGCAGTGTCGAGCAGATCCTTCACACCGTACGGAATCCCGTGCAATGGACCGCGATATTTTCCCGCCGCGATCTCCGCGTCGGCTTGTTTGGCCTGCGCGAGCGCGGCGTCGCGCGTGAGCGTGATAATGCATCGGAGCTTGTTATCGAAACGCTGAATGCGATCGAGGTAGATCTGCGTCAAGCGCGTCGAGGTGAGCTTGCGCGTCTCGATCCAGCGCGCGAGCCGAGTGACGGGAGCGTACGCGATGTCCGCGTCGTTCGTCGGCAGCGGGCCCGGATCGATACTGCTGCGGACGAAGCGATCGTGCGTCGATCCCTTCGGTTCACCGGCGAGTGTGGGAGCGCTCGCCGCGACCGAGATCGACGCCGGCTGCCAACGCGTCGCGGGAGCGAGTGTCGCCTCGAGCGCGATCTTCCGCGGGCCGGTGCGACGCTCGAGCAGCGCAGCCATCGACGTGCGCCAGCTGTTGGCCATCATCTGGCGTTGTGCGTCGGTCATGGACACTTGCGCGAGCTTCCCGGCCTCGGCGAACGTGGTCGTTGAGACCTCCGGTCCGACGGGTGGCGCGGTGTTGAACGCGGGCGGCGCGCCGGGGGTCGCCGCGGCGGCCGTCGTTCCGCCGGCACCGGGCTTCTGCTCTTCCGCGCGACATGCCGCGACGGCCCCGATGAGCGCGACGGGGGCCTGAATGAGAAAGTGCCTTCGGGAATTCATACGTTACTGGGGCGAGTGTTGGCGTTAGGCGCCTGTTCGATCGGGATGAACATGGAGCAAGCCGGGCAGAGGGGCAACGCAGGTGGCTTCTGGTGATCTATTGGCTGAAACTTTCGAGCGCAAATGAGCAAGGCAGGTCAAGCAGCGGACGTACGCATTTCAGTAGATTCGCCATCGTGAAACCGGAGACTCGGTCGTCCTACACGGAAGTCGTACAGTGCGTCATCGATCACATCGTCGAGCACCTCGACGAGGCCCTCGATCTCGATGCCCTCGCACGTGAAGCATTCCTCTCTCCGTTCCATTTTCACCGTGTGTTTCGCGGAATGGTCGGGGAGACACCGCTCGAGCTCGTGCGGCGACTACGTATGGAGCGCGCGGCGTGGCGTCTCGTGCATACGAACGCGCACGTCACCGACATCGCATTTGGCGCCGGCTTCGAGACGCACGAGGCCTTCACGCGTGCATTCCGCGGCGTCTACGCAAAATCACCCTCCCGCTTTCGCACCATGAAGGGCGCGCGCATCGAGCTCTCGGCGAGCTGCGGCGTTCATTACGACCCATCGGGCGGTGCCGTCCCATTCACGGCCCGCGACTCAGGAGGAAAGTCCATGCACGTCGAAATCGTCCGGAAGCCAGGGTTTCGCGTGGCGAGCATTCGCCACATCGGACCATACATGCAGATCAACCAGGCATTCGAGCAACTCGGCAAGATCGCCGAGCGCGAGGGCTTGCTGCGAAACGAAAACGCGGCGATGGTCGCGATCTACCACGACGACCCGGAGTCCACGCCGGCGGATCAACTGCGCTCGGACGCCGGTATCGTGGTGCCGGAAGGCGTCGAGCTCCCATCGCCGTTGATCGAACAACGATTGCCGGCCGGCGCGTATGCGTGCACCGTCCACGTTGGGCCGTACGAACGACTCGGCGACACGTGGCAGCGGCTCATGGGCGAATGGATCCCGTCGCACGGCCAGCGCGTCGAGGGCCTGAGCTATGAGCGATATCTCAACATGCCGGGAAGCGTCCCGAAGGAGCAGCTGCGTACGGAGATCTGCGTCCCCATCGTGGCGGATTCACTGGTGTGATCGCGGGCGAGGGATTCTGCTTTCGAGTGCGATTCCGCCCACAGCTGCTGAGGGATAACCGCGACCTCAGAAGGACGGAGCGATCGGGCCTTCGCCCACCTTGAAAGGTCCGCTTATCTCCAGCTCGACTCCACCCTCGGTGAGGTCCCAAGCCTTTTTCATACCATATCCGAAGGCGAGGAGCGCGAAGCCCGTCGCATAGAGCCCGTACTGCAGATTCGCGAGAATCGGGAGCGTGAGCATGAGGACGAGTATGCCCCCG
>DATEGN010000453.1:0-9777 GCA_035280125.1 Gemmatimonadaceae bacterium
GCAGCGAGCCTTCGCTCTTCGCGATCGGGGCGACACCACTAATAACGGACGGCTCGAGATCGTCTCCGACAGCATGCCATCCATGCCACCCGTCGCCGGCGAATTCTCGTTTCCGTATGTCTTCCCGCGAAGCGGCTCGTATCGGATCTGGGTCCAGGTCCGTCGCAATGAGCGCGTGCTGACGGGCGTTTTCGACGTCGAACTGTCATCCTGAGCGAAGCGAGGGATCTAATGTCTCTTGTTAGAGGCCGGCCACTCGGGAAGGCCAGTACATCCTTCGTCGCTCATGCTCCTCAGGATGACATCCAGGACTCCAAGTAACTTTCGCGGACATGCCCCGACGATTGTGGCTCTTCCTACTGCTCGCCGCTGTGTTGGGCGCGGCATGCATTCGCCTCGGCTTCTGGCAATTGAGCCGTCTCGCGCAGCGCCGTGCGCGAAATGCCGTCGTGAGCGGGCGTCTCTCCGAGCCCGTGGTGCCGATCACGACGCTACACGCCGACAGCTTCAGTGTGCTGCGTCGCGCGATCATCTCGGGGACGCCCGACTTCGATCATGAGATCGCGCTCGCCGCGCGAACCTACCAGGGCTCGCCTGGTGTGTATCTCTTCACGCCGCTCCATGTCGCCGGGAATGACACCGCCATTCTCGTCAATCGTGGCTGGATCTACGCGCCAGACGGTGCAAGCGTCGACCTCTCACGATGGCGCGAGACGGGAACGAGCTTCGTCGGCTACACTGAGTTGATCCCCCATGGACAGTCGAATGCGCCGGACGGAGTGCTTCGTCGAGATGCGCGCGTGGCGCGCGAGCTCAATCTCGTCACGGTAAACAGCCTTCTGCCGTATCCCGTGTCGTCGCTCTATCTGGTCGCAACCGAACAGGACACGACCAAGCCGGTTGCGGAGCGCGTCGCTCGTCTACCGGCCCCAACCCTCGATGAGGGACCACATTTGAGCTACGCGTTCCAATGGTTCGCCTTCGCGGCAATCGCCTTGATCGGCGGCGCCACTGTCGCCGTCCGTGGACGAACGCAGTGAGCAAGCGCACGGCCTGGAGGATGCATTTCGGTATTCTCGTTCCCTGTTCTCCATCCCCCGTCCCCGTAGGGGTTTCCTCGTCGATCGCGGCTGATACGCCCGATTGAACGGCGCGTCATATGACGTGTAGAATGCGAAGGAACTTGGCGTTACGATCATCTATCCGTGAGCTCTCCCATGGCTGAAAAGTCCGCGGCACTCGCCTCCGAAAAAGAAGCACGCGACGTCGCTGAGTCTGCGCGTGAAAGCGAGTGGTCTGGTCCGAGCTTCGTTCGCGAGCTCTTCCTCGGTCGATTCCGTCTCGACCTCATCCATCCGCATCCCGCCGAGGATCCGGAGGAAGAGGCACGCGCTCGTCCATTCCTCGACAAGCTCTCGGCGTTTCTGCATCGCATCGACTCGGACATGATCGATCGCACGGGCGAGATCCCCGAGGAGTACGTCGAGGAGCTGCGCGCGATGGGTGCATTCGGGATCAAGATCCCTCGCGAATACGGTGGACTCGGCCTCTCCTACACGAGCTACGTGAAGGCGATGGCGATGGTCACGTCGAAGGACGGTTCGCTCACCGCTCTCCTCTCAGCGCATCAATCAATTGGGCTTCCACAGCCCTTGAAGCTGTTCGGGACCGAAGAGCAGAAGCGTCGTTTCTTTCCTCGTCTCGCAAAGGGCGCGATCTCGGCGTTCGCGCTCACTGAAGTCGACGCCGGAAGTGACCCGGCGAACATGCACGCGTCGGCAACGCCGACGGATGATGGAAAGTTCTTCATCCTCAATGGCGAAAAGCTCTGGTGCACCAATGGTACGCGCGCCGATCTGTTCGTCGTGATGGCGCGAACGCCGGACGCTGTCGGCAAGGACGGCAAGCCGCGCAAGCAGATCACGGCGTTCGTCGTCGAGGCAAATTGGCCGGGCGTCGAGATCGTTCATCGCTGTCGCTTCATGGGACTCAAGGCGCTCGAGAACGGCCTCATTCGTTTCACGAACGTGAAAGTCCCCAGGGAGAACATTCTCTGGGGTGAAGGGAAGGGGCTCAAGCTCGCGCTCACCACGCTCAACACCGGTCGCCTAACGCTGCCGGCGAGTGCCGCTGGCGCTTCCAAAGCAATGGTGAATGTCTCGCGCTGGTGGTCGAATGAGCGCGTGCAATGGGGCGCTCCCATTGGAAAGCATGAGGCGGTCGCCCAGAAAATCGGCATGATGGCCGCGAACACTTTCGCAATGGAAGCGATCTCGGGGCTGACGGTCGGCCTGGCCGAGCACGGCGGCTATGATATCCGGCTCGAGGCAGCAATTGCGAAGATGTACAACACCGAGCACGGCTGGAGAATCGTCGACGACACGCTGCAAATCCGCGGCGGCCGTGGCTACGAGACGGCGGACTCCCTGCGCGCGCGCGGCGAGCCGGCCATTCCCGTCGAGCGGGCGATGCGCGATTTCCGCATCAATCTGATCTTCGAGGGCTCGTCGGAGATCATGCGACTGTTCATCGCGCGCGAGGCGGTGGATCATCACTTCAAGCTGGCGTTCCCCATCGTTTCGCCCGATTCCTCGTTAGGTCAGCGCTTCAGAGCCGCGGCGAAGTCGGCGCCATTCTATGCGACGTGGTATCCCTCGCGCTGGTTGCCGCGGCCGACGAGTTACAGCGAATTCGGTTCGCTCGCGAAGCACCTTCGGTTTGCCGAGCGTCGCACACGCAAATTGGGCCGGACCCTCTTCCACGCGATGGTTCGCTTCGGTCCACGCCTCGAGCGCAAGCAAATGGTGCTCTTCCGCGCGGTGGATATCGGCGCCGAGCTGTTCGCGATTGCCGCCGCCTGCGTCCGCGCTCAGATGCTCGCAAAGAAGGGCAACACCAAGGCGATCGCGTTGGCCGATCTGTTCTGCCGCGAGGCGCGGATTCGCGTCGACTCTCTGTTCGACCGATTCTACGGCAAGAACGACCAAACGATCTACCGCGTCGCCCAGCAGGTCCTGCGTGGCGAGCATGCCTGGCTCGAGCAAGGGATCGTGCCGATGATGGAGACCGAGGACGAGCCCGAGAGCGCCAGCGACGAGGCGGAACGGGGAGAGCCGGCAGCGGTTCGGTAAGGGGAAGAAAGGGCTAGGGTCTAGGGGCGCAGGGGTTAGGGAAAACAACCCTAGCCCCTACGCTCCTAGACCCTTCTACCATTCAAACGCTTCAGTCGGCGACGAACGCGGTGTAGCCTTCGTCGGCGATCACTTCTTCGATCTGGTCGACGTTGATTTTCGCCGGATCGTAATGCAGTGTCGCCGAGCCGATTTCTACTTCATCGACCCTCACGCCCGACGTCTTGGTTAGGCGACCCTTCACGGCGTGCACGCAGTGTTCGCACGACATGCCTTCAATCGTCAACTTGAGCGGTTCCATTCGCGGATATGGTGACAGTGTGAGTCTCGAGTCTTGCGCTTGAAGATCGCACGCGTGACAAGTCCGGCAACATGACCCGCCTCGCATCGTGAGTCTGGAGCTGCGCGCGCGCGTGCTCGCTGATTTCGATCGGCGCTTCGGCGGCATGCCATCGTTCCTGGCCCGCGCGCCTGGCCGAGTGAACTTGATCGGCGATCACACGGACTACAACGACGGATTCGTGTTGCCGATGGCGATCGATCGCGAGATCTGGGTCGCCGCGCGGCCACGGGATGACCGGCGTGTTGCCGTCCACTCGCTCGACTTCAATCAGGATGCGAGCTTCGCGCTCGACGACGCTCGTCCGCAGCGTAACGGTGGCGCGTGGGTCGAGTACCTCCGTGGCGTCGCGTGGGCCCTCGACTCCGTTGGGCGTCCGACGGCTGGCCTGGAGGGCGTCGTCGCGGGCGACGTGCCCGTTGGCGCTGGCCTTTCCTCGAGTGCTGCACTCGAGCTGGCGACGGCGCGGATCTTCGCCGCCATCAGCGGCGTCGTGTGGCAGCCCGTTGCCATGGCGCGTGTCGCGCAGCGCGCCGAAAACGAATGGGTCGGCGTCCAATGCGGGATCATGGATCAGCTGATCTCCGCTGCCGGTGCTGAGGCGCATGCTTTGCTCATCGACTGTCGAACGTTGGAAACGCGCCTCGTCCCGATTCCGCACGAGGTCTCCGTCGTGGTGCTGGACACGGGGACGCGCCGCGGACTGGTTGCCTCCGCCTACAACGAGCGCCGTGCGCAATGCGAACAGGCCGCTCAATTCTTCGGTGTCAGCGCCTTACGAGACGTGGACCTGGCGACGTTCACGGAGCGCGAATACGAGCTCGACGCCATCACGCGAAAGCGTGCGCGCCACGTGATCACCGAGAACGAGCGCACCATTCGAGCTGCCGAGCTACTCGAGAGCGGCGATGTACGCTCCTTCGGCGCCCTCATGGACGAGAGCCACGTCTCGCTGTGCGATGATTTCGAGGTCTCACGCCCCGAGCTCGACGCCATGGTCACGATCGCCCGGCGACACCAGGCATGCTTCGGCGCACGCATGACGGGCGCGGGCTTCGGAGGATGCGCGGTAGCGCTAGTCGAACGTGCCGCCGCTGGCGCGTTCAGTAGCGCAGTTGCCGCGGAATATGAATCCGCGATCGGTATTCGACCCGCGCTGTACGTCAGTGCCGCCTCACCCGGCGCGAGCATCGAGGTGCTGTAACTCGACGCGGCTGTGAGCGCAGCCAATGTGTGCCTAACTCTGAAGCACTCCTCGCAGGACCACGAGGGCGACTGAGAAGTAGATGATCAGGCCCGTGACATCGACCAGCGTCGCGACGAACGGTGCCGACGCGCTCGCCGGATCGAATCCCAGACGGCGGAACAGGAATGGCAGCATCGATCCCACCATCGTGCCAAACGTCACGACGCCGACGAGCGCAAGGCCAACGGTGAGTGCGATGAGATGGACCTCGAACGGAATACCCGGATGCTGATTGTAGTTCTGCCCGAGCGGCACGCCCAGCACGGTGATCCCGTTGTTGTGCATATACTGCCAGAGCTCGATGCGCACGAAGCCGATCACGCCGAGGATCGTTCCGAGCGTGAAGCCTGCCGGTAGCTCGCGGACGACGACGCGCCACCAGTCGCGAATGCCCACCTCTCGTAAGGCAAGCGACCGGATCATCAGCGACGTACCCTGCGAGCCCGAGTTGCCCCCGGAACTGATGATCAGGGGCAGAAACAGAGCGAGAACGGTTGCCCGATCAATCGTGCTTTGGAAATAACCCAGAGCGGTGGCCGTGAACATTTCACCGATGAACAGCGCGCACAGCCAGCCGGCGCGCTTCCGAATCATGCGCCAGTAGCCGATCTGCATGTAGGGCTCGTCCAACGCCTCCATACCGCCCAGCTTCTGGACATCCTCGGTCTGCTCCTCCTGGATCACGTCGATCACATCGTCGACCGTGATCACCCCCATCAGATGGCCGGACTCGCTCACGACCGGTATTGCGACGAGGTCGTAGTTCGACGTTAGGCGCGCGACCTCCTCACGATCCGCATTCGGTCCGAGGGAAACGACCTCCGTCCAGGCGATTTCGGAGATCTTCGCGCCGGGCTGGGCGGCGAGCAGCTCACGCAGTGACAACACGCCAGCGAGACGACCCTCGGCATCGGTAGCGTAAATCGCGTACATCGCCTCGCGTCGACCGGACCGAGCGAGCGCACGTACGCGCTCGAGCGCGTCCTCGACCGTGGTGGCATCGGGGACGGAGACGAACTCCGTCGTCATCAAACCGCCGGCGGTGGCCGGATCGAAGCGGAGGAGTTGCTCGGTTTCCTTTCGCGCTTCGCTCGGAATCTCCGAGAGGACTTCTTCCGCGTGTTCCTCGGAGAGCTCGCTCAACTCCTCGATCGTGTCGGCACGATCGTCCGGCGTCATCTCGGTGACGAGCTCCGCGGCCTGCCGGGCGCTCATCTGCTCGAGGATTTCTGCGCGGAGCTCCTCGTTCAGGTACTCGAGGACGTCGGCGGCGCGATCTCGCGGTAAGGCGGAGAGAAAGAGTGGAACGCGCTCCGACGGCAGCAGCTCGACAACGTCCGCCAGATCCGCGGGGTGGAGTTCCTCTGTCTCCGCGGCGATGTCGCCCGGCGACTCCTCGAGCAACGCAAGAATGTCCGGCGCGACGAGAGCCGCGACGGGCACTTCTTCAGGGCTGCGGTGCTGAGGGGCCATTCGGGCAGCGGGTAGAGGGCAGTGGGCAGAGTATGGCTAGTAGCGCGGAGAGCTCGGCACGCAAAACTCCGAAACGCGGCGCGTGACGCTCGCGCGGCGTCAATATAGCTTCATCACTCGCGAGGCTCTCTACCTTCTGCTTTCTACCCTCTGCCCACAGCCCTCTACCCTCTGCCCGAGATGAATGTTGCCTTCCTCGGACTCGGCGCGATCGGTCGCCCGATGGCGCGACGAGTTGCCGAAGCGGGATTCACTTTAGCGGTCTGGAATCGCACCGAGTCGCGTGCTCGCGAATTCGCGGCCGCGACGCCGTCTCGAGTGGCCACGTCGCCCGCAGACGCAGCGCGCGGCGCCGACATCGTCATCACGTGTCTTCCCAATTCGCCTGACGTCGCGGCATTGCTCGATGGCGACACGGGACTGCTCGCGGGCATGCGCGCCGGCGCCACGCTCGTCGATTGTACATCGGGCCAACCGTCGACCTCTCGGCAGATCGCGGAACGTCTACGCCAGCGCGGTATCGATTTCCTCGATGCACCGGTGAGCGGTGGCGTGAGCGGGGCAGAGAAGGGCGCGCTCACGGTGATGATCGGCGGCGACGAGACGGTCCTCGAGCGCGTGCGGCCGGTCCTCGCCGCGTTCGGTCAGAAGATCGTCCACTGCGGCGACGTCGGTGCCGGTGACGCGCTGAAGGCCGTGAATAACGCGCTGCTCGCCGTGCATATCTGGTCGGCCGCCGAGGGACTGGCCGCGCTCGTGAAGGAGGGGGTTTCGCCAGGCGTCGCGCTGGAGGTGATCAACGCCTCCAGCGGGCGCTCGAACGCCTCGATGAATCTGTTTCCTGAGCGCGTGCTTACGCGAGCATTTCCGCGTACGTTCCGACTCGCGTTGCTCGACAAGGACGTCGGCATCGCGGCGGGCGTCGCCACGGCACAGCATGTACCGTCGCCGATCCTGCAGCTGACGGCAGCGCTGTGGCAAGCGGCGCACAACTCGTTAGGTGATGCCGCCGATCACGTCGAGGCGGTGAAGCTGATCGAACAATGGGCGGGAGTTGAGATCGCATGACATCGACGGTCGTTCCCAGCAGCGCGACGACAGAGATCATCGCTTCCATCGAAGAGATCCGTCGCCAGTTCCCGGCGCTCAGCCGCGTGCATCACGGACAGCCGGTGGCATACTTCGATGGACCGGGAGGCACCCAGGTGCCGCGTTCCGTCGCCGATGCGATGGCGGACTACTTGTTCAATCACAACGCCAACACGCATTGGCTCTATCCCACCAGCGCGGAGACGGACGCGCTCCTCCTCGGAGCGCGCGAACGATTCGCTGACTTTTTCAACGCCTCAGCCGAAGAAATTGCGTTCGGCTTGAACATGACGACGTTGACCTTTCACCTGGCGCGCGGTCTCGGGCGCGAGTTGGGGCCGGGCGACGAGATCGTCGTCACCGAGCTCGATCATCATGGCAACGTCGCGCCGTGGCGCGCACTCGAAAAGGAGCGCGGCGTCACCATTCGTGTAGTGCGGCTGAACACCGCCGACGGCCGTCTCGACTGGCGCGACCTGGAGCGCCAACTCAATCGCAAGACGCGCGTGCTCGCGATCGGCGCCGCATCGAACGCGTTAGGCACCATCACCGACGTGCGCGCGGCCGCCGAGCTGGCGCACGCGGTGGGGGCGCTCGTGTTTGTCGACGCGGTGCATCTCGCGCCCCACGCGCTGATCGATGTCGAGCACATGAATTGTGATTTCCTCGCGTGCTCGGCCTACAAGTTCTACGGATCACACGTCGGCATTCTGTACGGAAAGCGCGACTTGCTCGAGCGCGTCGACGTCCCGCGCCTCGATCCGGCGCCTAACACCGCGCCAGAGCGGCTGGAAACGGGGACGCAGAATCACGAAGGAATCGTCGGCGCCGCCGCCGCGGTCGATTTTCTTGCCTCGCTCGTCCGCAGTACGTCGACAACGAGCGGTGATCGCGCCAGCCGTCGCGCCGCGTTGCGAGCAGTCTTCGACGGCCTCCACTACCGCGGCGAGGTCTTGCTTTCCACTTTGTGGAACGAGCTCGAGGAGATCGAGGCGGTGACCCTCTACGGGCCGCGCCCCGGAACGCCGCGCACACCGACACTCGCCTTCACCGTGCGCGGACACACCACGGACGACGTCGCTCGCGCGCTCGCCAAACACGGATTGTTCGTCTCGAACGGCGACTTCTACGCCGCCACCGTCATCGAACGACTCGGCCAATCAACCGAGGGCGTCGTGCGAGTTGGCTGCTCCTGCTATACGACGATGGAGGAAGTCGAGCGCCTGATCCGCGCGATGCGCCATTTGTCGGCCTGACGAGGCACTTCGAGCTCACACACGAACCGCAGAGAACTTGGACTTACTGACGCGTCCAAGGGGCACGGCTAACGCCCCTTCGTCGCCGTCGTATCCGCCGGAGTCCCACCTTTCTTGTGCGAGACTAACTCCCCTTTCTCCAACGCCGGCACGAACGGCTCGTACTTCGAGCCGGGATGCCACAACACCCAGCCATCGTAGCCGGCGTCGTACACCGCTTTCTTCTGTTCCTCCACCTGCTCCGGCCCGTACGGTGGCTGGCCGAGGGAGAACGCCTGGATCCACGGACGAACATGCTCCGGCGACGTGATCCCCAACTTCTGATCACGCTCCCGCGCGCCGTCGATTGAGATCTTCTGAATCTTGTACGGCTCCGCGTTAGGCCGCGCGATGCCGAACGACCCATGTGGGAAGTGCGAGGGATAGCACATCGGTAAGAGCACGTCCGTCACCGGCGCCAGCTTCTCCCACCACTGTCCGACCTCGAGGGGCCCGTGCACCGTGGTGACGAAGCCGAAGACGTCCGCGGTCGAGCGCACGCCGAGCTTGTTCAGTCGCTCGCGCGCGGTCTTGAGAAACGCCGCGAGCAGCTCGGGCTTCGACATTCCGTTGGACGCCGGGAAGACCTGCTGCGGCAGGCTCTTGTACGGCTCTGGAAAGCGGATGTAATCGAACTGAATTTCATCGAAGCCGAGGTGCACGAGCTCTTCGGCGATACCAATGTTGTAATCCCAGAGCGCGTGATTGTACGGATCCACCCACGAGAAGTTCTTCTTGTCGTGCCAGATCTCGCCGCTGGGCTGCTTGATCGTCCACGATGGATTCGCGGCCGCCGTCGTCGGATCCTTGAACACGACGATGCGCGCGATCGCGAACACGTTGTGCGCATGAATCGTGTCCAGAAGCGCGCGAACATCTCGCACCATGCCGTGTCCCGAGCCCTCGTTCTTTCGGAACTCGGGATTCTGCGAGTGGAAGTTGAGCCCAAACTCATCTTTCATGTCGATCACGAAACCGTTGATCTCGGTCGAGTCGGCGACATTCAAGAGCCAGTGCATGCGGTGCGCGCTCTGCGCCGCGAATCGATTGACGTAGAGGCCGCGAATCACCGGTGTCGCGTTAGGATCACGCATCGCGACAAGAGCTTTTGGCGCAATCGCGGAGCCGATCGCGCCATTCGCGACAGCGACCGTCTCCGCGTGTGCCTCACGAGTGACTGCCGCGGCGGGCACCACGGATGCC